>JAAHIA010000117.1 GCA_010671975.1 Leptolyngbya sp. SIO4C1
CGCAACACGGGCGCTAGCCAAGGCCCGCACGTAGACTTTCGCCTCTGGATCTATGTCAACGGTCGGGTGGTTGTCCTCAGCCCGAATGCCTAGAGGCCTATCTGCGACAGGTAGAAAATAGCTAGACGCTGCTGCGGCGACGGCGACAGCGCTCTGAGCAGTATTTCACCTCGTCCCAGCAGTCGGCCCATTTTTTACGCCAGGTGAAAGGACGCTGGCAGACTGGACAGATTTTGCTGGGCAAATCGGATTTAGAGCGCTGCTTGGCCATAGGAACTCTGTTGCTGGCATCGACTGCTGGAATGCGGGAGAAATTGCACTAGAATGCTGTCTACAGTAGCGCTGTCTTCTGTCGTTGCCCGCTATCGCTGGGCGGCAGCTGAGGCCGTCTTGTCAGTCGCTGCTGCTCTCTAAAGGTATCGTGCTTTGGCTAACCTATGGCTGCTGCTGGCTTAAAAAACTTGCGTATCGTCTTAGTTGAGCCCGCTGGCGGTCTGAATGTGGGCGCGATCGCGCGGGTAATGAAAAACTTTGGCCTCACCCAGCTAGTGCTCGTCAAGCCGCACTGTGAGCCGCTCGGGGCCGAGGCGCGACAGATGGCGGTTCATGCGCGAGATGTTTTAGAGCAGGCGCAGCAGGTGCCGACGCTGAGCGCTGCGCTAGTAGGCTGCCAACGCGCCGTGGCGACCACCGCGCGATCGCGAGACTTTGAGGCCCCTTTAGAGTCGCCAGACACTACGCTGCCCTGGCTGCTAGCGCCGTCGACCGCCGCTGCCCTAATTTTTGGCCCAGAAGATCGAGGCTTAAGCAATCAGGAACTAACTCAGGCGCAGCGATTTTTAAAGATTCCGAGCGATCCGGGCTATCCGGTGTTAAATCTAGCTCAGGCGGTGGCGGTCTGCTGCTACGAGCTCTCCCGACTGGTCTCGCTGCCGGCCGAGACTGGGCAGCAGCCGATGCAATCTGAGCCAAACGCTTTACGAACGTCAGGGTCATCTGATAAACAATCTGCATCGCTCGATGTTTTAGAAGGGTACTATCACCATCTAGAGTCGGTACTGCTCCAGATTGGCTATCTATACCCGCACACAGCGACCAGCCGCATGCGCAAGTTTCGCCGTCTGCTGCAGCGAGCCGAGCCATCGGCAGATGAAGTGGCGCTTTTACGCGGCATTCTCCGCCAGGTGGAATGGGCCGTTAGTCACCATAAGTCAGGGTCTCCAAATGATTAATTCCCGCCTTTTGAGACCGTTTAGCTAGGTTGAGGTCATGACAGATCCCCAAATGCCGTATCGCAAACCGGCCCGTTCTCCCTCTCGCCGAACGGCAGGACCGCGCCGCGACTCGACCCGTTCGACCAGAGCGCGCCGCGCCCGCCGCCTGCCTGAGAAAGCCTCGAGACCTGGCGAGACGCAGCGCTCAGGCCGCACTAGCGACAGCCGCGCCCGCCGCCGTAGTCGAGCTCAGCCGACCCCCGTTTGGCCCCCGCCGTCAGGGCGAATGCCGCCACTGCCGCGCGCACCGCGTCCGGTACTCTATGGTATCCGGCTGCTGGTGCTAGGAATTGGCGTTG
This sequence comes from Leptolyngbya sp. SIO4C1, assembly GCA_010671975.1. GTDB lineage: Bacteria > Cyanobacteriota > Cyanobacteriia > Phormidesmidales > Phormidesmidaceae > SIO4C1. Next base: position 1,574 of record JAAHIA010000117.1, read on the forward strand.
CGGCGATCGCAGGAACGCTGCTGTCGGTACTGACGCCGGCCGATACGAAGCTGGGCGAGCTGAGCACCTCGCAGACGGCTTCGCGCACTGAGTCAGTAATCATGGCAAAAAGCCGCTCGCTAGCGCAGAGTGACCTGTCCCTAACGCAGGCGATGACGCCGCTCAAAGCGCAGATTTCGGAGCTGCTAGAGCTAACGCCAGGGCTGACGCCGCTGGTCTATTTTCTAGATTTAGATACGGGTAAATATGTCGATCTTGCCGGGCAGCAGGCAGCGCCAGCCGCTAGCACCATCAAGCTGCCCATCTTAGTAGCATTTTTTCAAGAAGTCGACGCTGGCCGCATCCCCATTGAGCAAACGCTGGTGATGCAGGCTGACCAAGTGGCCGGTGGCTCGGGCGATATGCAGGGGCAGCCGCCAGGCACCCAGTACACGGCCCTAGAAGTCGCTACTCAGATGATCGTCAACAGCGACAATACGGCCACCAACATGATGATCGATCTGCTGGGCGGACCGGAAGCGCTCAACCAAAAGTTCACCAGCTGGGGACTCAGTTCGACGCTGATTCGCTCGCCGCTGCCCGACCTCGAAGGTACGAACACTACCAGCGCTCAAGATCTAGTCAAAGTTATATCCTGGCTGCACCGGGGCGAGCTGCTCAGCCTGCGATCGCGCGATCGGGCGCTGACGATTCTGCAGCGCACCTACAACAAGGGGCTGATTCCTTCTGGAATAGAGACCGAAGCCGTGATCTACAACAAGACGGGCGATATTGCGGCAGTTCTAGCAGACGTGGCGCTGGTTGATTTACCCAACGGCAAGCGCTATGCTTTGGCGACACTGGTGCAGCGCCCTGATAACGATGGTCGGGCCGGCGAGCTAATTCGCCGCATCTCGCAAACGGTGGCCCAGGAGATGAATAAAGCGGTCACGCCAGTGCTGCCGCCCAGCGGCGCTGTTGAAGAAGCGCCCCCCGGCGAGTCGCTGCCGTTAGAAGAAGCCACGCTCGAGGAAATCGCTCCCGAGACGCCCGAAACGGCTGCTGAGTTTTAAGCGACGGCTGGCTGTTTGCGGCTGGCTTGACAAAGGTGGCATCTTGATGGACCCTGTGCTAAACAAAATTAATTTCGGCCCAACGGCTTATCCTGTAGGTACTTCGGCATGATCAGCGTAGACAGTAGCTCAGTTGATTTAAACCAGGCAAGAGCGCTTGCCGCCGCTGGTCATTTTCGGGCGATCGCGTTTTGGCTGAATGAGGCGCTGATGCCGCAGCAGGTCTATGCCCATGTGCAAGCTGACGCGCAGCCCGGCTGCTTACGGGTGCTGATTGAGTTTAAGCGCTCGCCTCAGAAAGAGGCCCTCATTCGCCTGATCTGCAGCCGCATTTGGAAGCTCAATTCTGCCGTTATTGAAGGCGTGCACATCGTCGCCCGTCACATTGGCAAGTCGCGGCTGCTGTGGCAGCGGCGCGTGCGCATCTTGACACCGGTTCAGCGGCAGCCGCCCGCCGCCCCGCCGCGTCCGCCGGCCCCCATCAATACCAGCGCCCTGACCATCAGCCCGCGTCAGGCGCGTCGCCATCGCCGCGTTTACAAATCACGTGCCGTCGTCGATCAGCAGTTCAAGCTGCTGCGAGCGGTTGTGGTCACCGGTTCGGCGGCAGCGGCCTTTGTCCTCGGCTGCCTGACCGAGGCGATGCTCTCGGGCTACAGCCCCGATTTACCTCGCTTCGGCACCGCCACTCAGGCGCGGCAGATGGCCCCAGTCCGGCCGGTCGCGCCGCGCGGCAAGCTGGTTGAAGCTGCGCTAGAGCCCGTGGCCGTGGTTCCTCACGAGCAAGTGCCCGATCCGAGCGATCCCACGGTGACGCTGATGTTTGGCGGAGAAGTCACGCTAGGCGATCTCAACGTGCAGCTGCCGTCTCAGGCCGATAGCCTGTTTGAGGGCTTTAGGGCCTACGAGCAGGCCGATGTGTCAATGGTGAACTTAGGCAATCCGCTGGCAACGGCGGGGACTTCCTTGCAGGAGGAATACTATCAGCGCACTCGCCCGCAGGCCGTCACCGCTCTAAAGCAGGGCGGTATTGACATCGTTGGGTTGGCGAGCGATCGCGCCCTTGACTACGGTGAGCAGGGGCTCATCGAAACCTTGACCACGCTTGATCAAGAAGGCATCTATCGCGTTGGTGCCGGCCGCGATAGCAAGGAAGCCCGACGCCCCGAAATTTTAGAAGTCAAGGGACAGCGGATTGCCTATCTGGGCTACACGCCAGCTGGCGAGAAAGCCGCTGAGCCCGACAAAGCCGGAATTAACGTGCAGGCACAGCCCGGCATTGTAGAAGACATTCAGGCGCTTCGGCGCGAGGTGGACTGGATTGTGGTCAACTACCGCTGGCTGGGCGATCTAGCTGCTGAGCCCAGCCAGCAGCAGGTTACGCTAGCGCGCTCTGCCATTGATGCGGGTGCCGATCTAGTCGTCGGCTATCATCCCTATCAGCTGCAGGGAGCCGAGGTCTACAAAGATCGGCCCATCGTCTATTCGCTGGGCGACTTTATCTTTGAAGCAGCGCCGCTAGACGATCACGATACGGCTGCCCTGCGCGTCTCGCTGCGCGATCGCCAGATGAAGGTAGAGTTCCTGCCCGTCAGCGTGCGTCAGGCTAAACCCAAAGCTGCCATGGGCGAACAGGGCGAGGTGATTTTGCAGCAGCTGCGCCAGGCCTCCGATAGCTTCGAGCAGCCGCTGCTGTTTCCCATGGTGCTCAAAGCGCAGCCGCGTCCTGAGCAGCTAAAGCCGCAGCCTCAAAAGCAGCTAGGCGAGCCGGCTGCAGCGGAGTCCAGCCAGCCAGAACCCAGCGAGTGGGGCGGCTATTCTGTAGAAGGCGATCTAGAAGGCGATCTAGAAGGCGATCTAGAAGGTACTTTAGAAAACAGCTCAGAAAAAGCCTTAGAGAATAACTTCACCCCCGACTATGCGCCGGCACAGCCGCTAGAAACTGAGCCAGCTGCTCCCTTTATTGCCCCCAGCGCGGTCCCTGCCGGCGAGCCCAAAACCGAATCAGACCTGATCGAGGCAGCCCCTGATTTAAACCTCGACGGGGCCGATCAGGAGCTGCTAGAGCAGTGGGGACCTAAGCCTTCCTCGCTGCCGTCCCTAGACCAATCAGTCGATCAATCAACTGATCAATCAGGCTTTGATCTGACTGATGAAGTGCCCGATAGCTCGGCTAGCGATCTAGCGCCAACAGCGCCTGACGCAGCTGAAGCAGCTGAACCCAGTCCGGCCATCGTAGCCCCTGCGCCTGCCGACGCTGACTTAGCCCAAGAAGCCCCGATTCAAGAAGACGCTACCGATGCGATTGAAGCTTACAGCGAGCCGCTGGTGGGTCCTTTGACCCTGCTGCTCGATGCAACTGACCCGGCCGCTGCCCCCCCTTCAAAGCCGTCAGTTGACAAGCACCTGCCAGAGGATGTCAGCAGTCCTGAACATTGATTTTTTATGAAATCTTGGCTATCTTAGGGATTTCCTTCATCGTAAGTTCACATAAGCAGCTGCCTAGGCCGACCGGTCTCTAGGCACCTGTTCGGCTTCGCGATTTTCAGCGCTCGGCCTATCGGCTTGCCGCTGCCGATGCTGTGATGAATTAACCGCTTGTGTTTTCCCTGTTCACTCATTGATACATCGCCATAACCTACTGAACTGAGCCGCTTTCAGGCGCGCTGAATAGACCCGTATTTGGATTAACACGGCCTAAATTCAGTGATATCCCCTAAACAAAAACTTAGGATTGGGTATCAATATTTTCAGGATATTGAGTCAATGGGTCAGTAATTAAGAACAGGGAGTTTATTTTTTGCGTTGCTACGCATACTCCCTATTGTCGTCCATTCAACTGAGATTAAAAAAACAATGGGAAGGGCAGGAAAAGCACTTAAACAAGTACTTACTCAATATGGCATCAGCCAAAATCGACTCGCCGTCACGATGGGCGTAGCCCGATCGACGGTCAATCAGTGGGTCAATGAAGTCAGCGATCCGCTGGCCGACTCAGTTCCAGCGATTATGACGGCGCTAGAAACCCTTGAGCCTTCAGCTGCTCGGAACTTTATCAACCTCTATCTAGACCGAGGCTAGACGCGATCGCGCTTTAGTCCTTCTGCATCTACAGACCTGCTATTAGCAGACCACATCTAGACCGTATCTACAGTTTACAGCTCACGACGGACACGACTTCGAGACTAGAGAAATGCTTTCGGCCCAGTCCGCCCCTAGACTAAACGCCCAAAGCAGTCTCAGCCCCCGTTGAAGCCCTCTCTACCATCAGCTTTGTACAACCTTAGTAATCTAAGTTTTGATTGAGCGCTAGGCCACTACGGCAGCCAGACCGGATTTAGCCCCTGAAATGGCAGCTCTCGCGGCTGCACCGGAGATGGCGTCTTGGCAATTCGATCGGCCAGCGTTTGAAATAGCGGCAGCAGCCACAGCCGTCCTGTCGAGACTGGTCGGCCATCGCCAGTGCGAACTGTGCCCTCTTCACCGGCGACCGCCAGCGTTTCATCAAACAGCACCGCTAGCCCGTCTGGCGATAGGCTCATATTGACCATCGGCTGCGGCGGCATTGCAATGAGGCTATACTGCTCGCCTGTGCTAACATCCACCGCGATCAAATAGGGCTGCACCTGATAGGTTTCACCCGGCAAGAGCTGGCTAATCAAGCAGTAAACCAGCGCATTGGTTGGATCGAACTGAGCGTCTAAAATAGCCCCGGTTGCGCTCAGTAGCGGCTTCTCTTCACCCTGGTTAGAAACCCAAAATAGCGTCTGGGTAAAGCGTTTTTCTGGATCATTTTGATTGAAGCTGACCATGGCAGCGGCCGTGCCGTCGTCAGCCACGTCTAGCACCAGGCCATATTCTGGCAGAAAATCGAGCGTATTGCCGGTCTCGAGTTCAGCGATAGTATCATCTAGCGCAACAATTGCGGTCCCTTCGCCCTGCTGTAGCAGCAGCGATTGGCTATCTGGCGTAATCATAAAGTCGCCACCAGGGTCGGTCTCTAACCGGCGCGGTTCGGTGTCGGCGGCAATTACCCAGGGACCAAAATCAGCCGGGTTTTTGCGGCTTAGCCGCTGTACGACAATGGTTTCACCGTCGGGTGAAAGATCGAACTTCAGGTTTTGATAGGCGGCGCTGTCGAGCACCTGCTCAATCTCGGCTGGCTGCGGCGGCGCTACCCGTCGCCAAAACTGCCAGCGCGGTGGCTCTGCGCTGGGGCTGCTCAGCCCGGTGGTAGCGCTATAGAGCTTTTGATTTTGCTCGCCTGCTTGATAGGACTTGGCGTCAGTTGCTGCAAACAGCACGCGATCGCCCAGCGGATAGGGCTGGAAATCAAGTACTACCCAGTCGGACGGTGTCAGAATCACTTCCTGCTGCTGAGTGAGGTTGTAGAGCACCAGCCGCCCCTGCGTTTCGCCAGTGATACCCACATAAACAAAGGCGCGATCGCGACTTTGAAAGCTGCTGCTGTAGGCTTCAAAGCGTGCAGCGTCGTAGAGGTCGTCGGCCTGATTGAGGCTGAGCTCAAAGGTTTCGCCGTAGGGAATCGGCAGATCGAGCGTGTAGGCCATGCGGCGGCCGGCCCAGCTAAACTTACCGGGCAGCGGCGGTGAAATGTCTAAGTTCTGCTCGATGCTCTTGGGCTGCATAGGTCGGCTGAAGGTCATCAAAAAGGCAATATCCTCAGCCCCTACGCGCTCATTCTGCCAAGAGAAGTCACGCACTCGCGCAGCGGCTCGACCGCCGAGGCCAATCAGCACCACCATCACCAGCGTGAACAGCATCATCAGGGTGAGTGCCAGCCGATCTAGAGGCTGCAGGCGTCTAGCTTTAGTACTCATAGGGGTTACGCGGTTCTGGAATGGTGGTTAGCTGCGTCGGGTCAATCACCAGCTGACGTCGTCCGCTGAGCGTCTCGGTGACCATCTCACCGCTGATTTCAAGCCAGCTATCGACCGGGTAGGCTGCTCGCGTCGTCACCTTGACCGGCAGCCCCACCGGGTAGGCATCGGCGGCGCAGCAGGTGAGTACAAACCTCGAAATCATCAGATAGGTAGCCGGCCAGTCTTCAGGATGAATCACAAAGCCCTCAACTTTTACCGCATCGCCGGTATAGGCATCGGGTTCGGGATATACGTTGAGCGTGCGCACCCAGTCAATGATGGTGCGATCTTCCGGCTGGGTCTGCCGACCAAACTGCTGCGGCTGCGATCGCGTTAGCGTCAGCGTTTCTGACACGCCTCGCTGCAGCGCTGTATCACTGGCAAATGCCTGTGGCGTATAGACCAAGCCAAAGACCGCCACTGCCAGCAGCAGGCCGCTACTCCATTTAGCCGGCAACAGCGTAAAGTGCGCCGCCGTAGATTCAACCAGAGCCGGCTGCTTTAGCTTGACCATGAGCTGCAGCAGCTTAAAGGCAGCTAGCAGTAGCAGCACCAGACCCGCCGTATTCGAGAGCCACATGTAGTCTGGGTGCAGCAGCACGTACAGCTTGCCAGTGAGCCAGTACTTCAGCAGCATTGCCCCCCAAGCTGCCAGCGCCAAGATATCCAGCGCATCGCGACTGAGGACAGAGAAGCGTCTTTTTCGAGGAGCATTCGCAGACATTAGCGATTCCAAGTCTATTTCAAGGCCGTTCCTGAGCCAGCTGGCGGCAGCTACCAGTAGAGATTAACCAGCAGCGTCAAGATAAAGCAAAGCTGAGCCGCCAGCACAAACATATAAATGACCGCGCGCCCTCTAAAAACCGTCATCATCAGTCCCAAATTCTTGAGGTCAATCATCGGGCCAAAGACTAAAAAAGCAAGCAGCGAGCCGCTGGTAAAGGTAGAGGCGAACGAAAGCGCGAAAAAGGCGTCAACGGTCGAGCAAATGGAGACCACCGCTGCTAGCACCATCATGGCAATAATAGAGGAAATCACGCCCTGCCCTAGGCTGAGAATGAGCTCGCGCGGAATGGCAACCTGAATGATAGCGGCTAAAGCACTGCCTAAAATTAGCACTGCGCCTAGCTCTCGCAGCTCTTGAATCATATTTTCGAGCATCAGCCGCAGCTTGACTGGCCAGCTTTTCTCCTGCAGCGGATTGGCCACGAGCAGCTGTGAGGCAGCCGTGTCTAGCTGCATCGTCTGCCCGCCAGACTGCATTAAGAAGGTGCCCGAGCGCAGCAGCGACGACTGTGGCGCCTCCTCTGTCGGTGACCACTGCAGCACGCTACGCGCCACCTTAGACTGCAGCAGCGGACGCAAGTCTTTTTGACGGCTGAATACCCAGCCGATCAGCGTTGCAATCACCAGCGTAAAGGCCACTCGCAAAAAGACCATCTCCGGCTGATCGCGAAAGGCCACCCAGGTTGCCCAAAAGACAACCGGATTAATCGTGGGGGCCGCCAGCAAAAAGCCAATGGCGACCGAAGCCGGCGCGCCCTGCACAATTAGCCGCCGCGCCACCGGGACGTTGCCACATTCGCACACAGGGAAGAAAATGCCTAGCAGGCTGCCCGCTAGCGACCCCATCAGCGGCGATTTTGGCAAAATGCTGATCAGCTTTTGTTCGCTAACGAAAAACATTAGCAAGCTAGAAAAAGCGACTCCAATTAATAGAAAGGGAATTGCTTCGACCAGCAGGCTCAAAAAGAGCGTCAAGGCATTGTTGAGCTGGGCCATAAGTAATGTGAGAAAAAATGGCGGCTTTCAACCAACGAACCATTGGCCTGTCATTCTACTAGAAAATCTGCTCTACCAAAGCCGAATCTCACTGACGCTAATATTGCCGTCAAAGCAAACTTCGACATCAGCGCCGGCATCGCGTAGACGGCTGCCGTATGCGCCGGTGTAGTAAAACTGACTGTCTCTGATCTCATAGGCGGTTGGCAGCGGCTGTGTGCAGGGTGTGCAAAAGACGATCTTGGGGTCCGGCTGATGCCGCTGTCGGTGCGGCAAATTAACATTCCAAAAGCGGCCTGGCTGGTGTGGTTCGGACATGAGCTTGTCCAGCACGCGAGCGGTAGCCTGAGCTGCCCAGCCCCAGTCAATTGGCTGGCGCTGATGAATGTAGTGAGAAATGGCAATGCCCGGTACGCGCATCAGGGCGGCCTCTCGCACTGCTGCCACTGTGCCAGAGACGTAAATGTCTGAGCCTAGATTGCCGCCAGCGTTGATGCCTGAGAGCACCCACTGCGCTTTAGGGTACAGGTGGCTGAGCGCAACTCGCGTGCAGTCGGCTGGCGTGCCGCCAATGGCGTATTCATGCTCAGCCCGCCGCTCGATCGTAATCGGGCCGCCTCTATTGATCTGATGGCTGCAGCCAGAGAGATGCCGATCGGGGGCGACAATGGCGCTGGGCGAGCTGTCAATGGCGGCCTGCAGCGCACGAATGCCAGGGGCTTCGATACCGTCGTCGTTGGTGAGGATGATCATCTAGCTAGCCGTGGCTCCTGAAAAGACGACCTCGGCTGGCCCAGTCATATAGACATGGTTGTCAGCAGCCGACCAGTCAATCTGCAGCGGCCCGCCCGGCAGCTCCACCGTAGCTGCGCGATCGCACTTGCCATTGAGCACTGCTGCCACCAGCGACGCGCAGGCCCCCGTACCGCAGGCTAAGGTCGGTCCGGCCCCGCGCTCCCAAACGCGCATCTTCAGGTAGTCAGGCCGCACTACCTGAATAAATTCAGTGTTGATTCGCTGTGGAAAGACCGCATGATGCTCGAACTGTGGGCCAATCGCGGCTAGCGGCACGGCAGCGACATCTCCTACAAACGCGATGCAGTGCGGATTGCCCATGCTGACGCAGGTAACCTGCCAGGTCTGCTCATCTACGGTCAGCGGCTGATTGACCACCTTCGCGTCGGCTGCGGCTAGCGTCGTCGGAATTTCACCAGCCAGCAGTCGCGGCTCGCCCATGTCAACTGTGACCTGCCCGTCGGTCTGCAGCTCAGGCACAATCTGACCGGCTAACGTATGAATCCGATAGCGATGCGGCAGGGCAGGCGGCTTTCCTGCTAGCGTCTCCAGCGAGCCAATAAACTTGGCTAGGCAGCGAATGCCGTTGCCGCACATCTCGGGTTCTGAGCCATCTGAATTAAAAATGCGCATGCTGTAGTCAGCGTCAGCCTGAGTCGGCAGCACAAAAATCACGCCGTCTGCGCCAATGCCAAAGTTGCGATCACACAGCTGAATTGCCTGCTCTGGCGATAGCACCGGCGCTGACTGATGCCGGTTGTCTATCAAAATAAAATCGTTTCCTAACCCGTGATACTTACTAAAGGCAATTGACATAGCACTGCTGCACAAAAGACCTTGACTATTGTAGCCGGCTCCTTTTGTCGCCACCCCTTTTCCTGGCCTCAGTGAGCGGGTAATTTAGGACAGTCGTCTCAATTTAGAAAAAACGCATGGCCACTGAGTTTGACACCGGCTTACCCAGCTTCCGCCAAGTGCAGATGCTGATTCGTGATCGGCAAACGATTGAAGTGAAGCTGACCACTGGCGACGTTTTGATTGGCAATATTATCTGGCAAGACCAGCATGTGATCTGCCTTGAGACTGAAGGGCAGTCGCTGATGCTGATGCGCGGGGCAGTGGCTTATTTAAAGATGGGGATGTGAGGTTTGGGCGATGAGGGAGCTGCGGCGATGCTGGGTCTAACAGGGTAGAATCGCTGATAACGCTGATTACTCACACACATCTATGATTAGGTTTCTTGACAGGCTGGCGCAGGCGCTGCGGGCGCTGCTGCCAGGGCAAAGACGGCGCTGGTTGTGGCTGGGCGGGCTGAGTGCAACTGCGCTTTTGCTGCTCAATCGACCGGCTCAGGCTTATCAGGTTCAGTTCACTCCTAGCAGTCCGCAGCTGGGCGATACGATTGCGGTGGTAATTCGCTCTGATAGCGAGCGGCCGCCGACGGTATCGGTGCGGGGGCAGACCTATCCGGCTTTTCCTGTGACTGCGGGTCAGTTTCGGGCGCTGGTACCGACTAGCCCGCTGGATGCGCCCGGTCGGCTGACTGTTCAAGTTAGCGGCGATGAGGGGGAGCGCAATCTGGCTGTGGGGCTGCGCGATCGCAGCTTCCAAACGCAGTATATTACCCTATCGCCTGGGCGGGCTGGGTTAGAAGGCACCGACTACGAGTTCGCTCGGATGGATGCGCTCAAGGCGCTGCGCACCCCTGAGCAGTATTGGAGCGGCCCGATGGCCCGGCCTAGCAACGGCCGCGTCAGCTCTGTCTATGGGCTCAGACGCTACTACAACGGCGTGTTTGCTG
>JAAHIA010000118.1 GCA_010671975.1 Leptolyngbya sp. SIO4C1
CGACTGATGAAGTCTGAACATCCTGATATTTTCTCTGTCCTTTACTAAAATGCACTACCGAAATCGGGGTGTTATCTGTCACTTATGACAGTTAAGTATGGTCAGTGGGGTGCTTATACGTCACTTCTGACACTTAAGCCTCCATCTAGGGGAGTTATACGCGTCTACCATGACACCACCCAAACCACCTCGCCTGCTCGATCAAGTCAGAGAAGTTGTTCGGTTAAAGCACTTTAGTCTTGCAACTGAAAAGTCGTATGTCTATTACATTCGGGATTTCATCCTGTTTCATAACAAGCGACATCCTAAAGATATGGGAGCGCCTGAAATCAGGAGTTACTTATCGCACCTGGCGATTCAGCGTAATGTGGCCGCATCGACTCAGCAGCCCTGAGTGCTCTGCTGTTTTTGTACCGCCAGGTGCTAGATATCGAGTTGCCGTACATAGATAACATTGAGCGAGCCAAACGACCACAGCGCCTGCCAGCTGCGTTCACTCGTTCAGCTGAACTTACATATGCACTTACCCGTAAATATCCCAATGCTATACTCACGTGCTAAATCGCGGTGGTCGGGGTGGGCGCAGTCCCCTAGATATGTAACACTGACAATTGACTGAAGGGTCGCTCTTCCGATATCGTCAACTATTAAGCCGCTATCTTGCGGTGAGTCAGAATCCGAAACTTAGCGCTGCCCGCCGGTACTACTAATACCGAACGAGCAGCTAGCCCTGCCAGACTGACCTACGCAGTCCGGAGAGCTACGTTGCATGGTACAACGTGGCCACCCCGATTGTGCAAACAGCAGCGGGGTGGCTAAGTTTTTGGTTTCTGATGTCCTAAGCCCCCGAGCGTCTGGCTTGGGGGCCTTAAACCCTAGGAGATCAGATCCGCCATGTTTCAACCCAACGATGCGGGTGCCAACACACCGCCGATTTCGTTCGACCAGTCGCCTCAGTTTGAGTCCGTTCGACTTAGCATTACCGGCTCTAGAGCCGGCTTGCGCAAAATTGTGAATACCTTGCACAAGCTGCACTTTGCCGAACCCAACGACTGGAGCGAACCGCAGCCCAAAGGCGACGACTGGGTCACCGTCTTGATTCGGCGCTTGCGAGTAGACTAGCCCCAGGCCGTAGCAGTCGATCAATGTACCCGTCGACTGCTATAGCACCTTACAGGTCTGCTGGGTTTCGTGCCTCAACCGCAGCCTACAAGCTTACGGGCGTTTTAGGACTAGCCTTAAACCTGTTCTTGGTAGAGCTGCTTCTCAGCTATCTTCACGCTGCAGGCCTGCCGACTCCAGACATACGCGCCCACGCCGACCAGCACATTGGCAACCGTCGCGGCTGCAAAAATGCCAATTGGCCCCAGCAGCCGGCTGCCTAAATACGCCAGCGGAATATACAGCACAAACATCCGCAGCAGCGTCATGACGATCGCCGGCACCGGCTTACCCAGCGCATTAAAGCTAGCGCTCGCCACCTGAATGATGCCGGCCGTACCGTAGCTAATCGGCACAATCCAGAGATATTGAGCCGCGATCGCAACCACCTCAGCATTGTCATCAAACAGTCTCACCAGACTGGGCGCAATCGGGGCTAAAACCAGCGCTACCAGGCAGCCCCAGGCAAAACAAAACAGATAGCTCAGCTGTAGCGCCCGGTTCACACGACCGTAGGCTTTTGCCCCCCAGTTTTGCCCCACAAACGGCCCCATGCTGGCCGCTAGCGCCATCAGCGCAATCATTGCCAGCGACTCGACCCGCGAAGCCACGCCAAAGGCTGCCACTGCGATCGCGCCGTGAACCGCCAGCAGACTGGTAATCACCCCAATCGAAATCGGCGTAATCATGCTGGCAGCGGCCGCCGGCAGCCCCACATAGAGAATGTCGCGCCAGCACCAGAGCGTTTCTTCCAGGTCGGGCAGCTTCGACGAGAGCATGTGCTCCTTAAACTGCAGCACCAGCAGCGACGCCACCAGCGTCAGCGCCCGCGACAGCAGCGTGGCCCAGGCTGCGCCCGCTAGCCCCAGCGCTGGCAGCCCGCCTAGGCCAAAAATCAGCAGCGGATCGAGCGCAATGTTTAGCCCAGCCGCAAAGGTCATAATCAGGCTGGGCGTACCCGTATCGCCGGCGGCGCGGATGGCGCTGTTGCCCACCATCGGCACGACCAAGAAAATCATGCCGAAGTACCAAACCTGCATGTATTGCCGAATCAGCGGCAGCACTTCAGGCGTGGCCCCCAGCAGCTGAAACAGCGGGTCAATCGTCAGCAGCCCAGCGGAGACAAAAATACCGACTGAGACCAGCGCCAGCGTCAGACTGTTAGTCGTAAACCGCTGCACTCGGCTGCGATCGCCTTCGCCAATCGCCCGCGCAATCACTGACGAAGCCCCAACGCCGAGCCCCATCGCCAGGCTGCCCAGCGTCAGCACCACCGGAAAGGTAAAGCTCATGGCAGCTAGCGCCTCGGTGCCCAGCTGCCCCACAAAGTAGGTATCGGCCAGGTTAAAGGCCACAATCGAAAAGATACCCCACACCATCGGCAGGGTTAGCCGAATCAGCGATGGGCCAATTTTGCCCTCGGTCAGTTTTTGCGCCATACCTGCCCTCTTAGGTGCCTCACAACAAATGCCTCCTCCAAAGGATATAACCGCTTCGCCTTTACAGTCTGTAACATGGCTATTACGGCAGTAGGGGAGGCCCTTTATGACAGCACAAACGGGTATGCAAACGGTTCAACTGGGTCCGAATGGGCCAACGGTCCCAGCGCTGGGCATTGGCACCTGGTCTTGGGGCGACTCGCTGTTTTGGCAGTATGGCAAAGACTATGGCGCTGATGAGGTGCGTCAGGCGTTTGAGGCTGCGATCGCGGCGGGCGTTAACTTTTTCGACACGGCTGAAATTTATGGCTTTGGTGAATCTGAGAAGCTGCTAGGCCAGTTTATGCAAGCCACCGAACAGCCAGTGATGATTGCCACTAAATATTTTCCACTGCCCTGGCGGTTTGCAGCTCAGGCAGTTGCCGATGCCCTGACTGACAGCCTAAGGCGGCTGCAGGTGCCTACCGTGACGCTCTACCAGGTGCACTGGCCGTTTGACTTTTTCATGGGCCAAAAAACGCTGATGAATGCCCTGGCAGACGAGGTGCAGCAGGGACGCATCCAAGCAATTGGCGTGAGCAACTATTCAGCGAAGCAAATGCGCGAGGCGCAGGGCTACCTAGCCGAGCGCGGCATTCCGCTGGCGGTCAATCAGGTGCAATACTCGCTGCTGCATCGCAAGATAGAAACCAATGGCGTACTAGACGCAGCCCGCGAGCTAGGCATCAGCATTCTGGCCTACAGCCCGCTGGCGCAGGGACTGGTCACCGGCAAGTATACGCTCGAAAATTACCAAAAGCCTACCGGCGCTCGCAGCCTCGATCCGCGCTTCAGCAAGGGTGGCATTGCCAAGATCGAGCCAGTGATTCAGGTCCTGAAGCAGGTTGGCGAAGTGCACCAGCGCACCCCCGCCCAGGTCGCACTAAACTGGCTGGTTAGTCAGGGCAATGTCGTGCCAATTCCCGGTGCAAAAAATGCCGAGCAGGCGGCGCAAAATGCGGGTGCGCTCGGCTGGGAACTGAGTTCGACCGAAAAAGATGAAATCGATCAAATAACGCAGGCATGGCTGCAATAGGGTACTAGCGCCAGCGGAACTTTATCTGAATCCTGCCGTCTAAAGTTAGACTCTTGACTCGGTAGCAGCAGGCTAATTGGGGTAGCCTATTTTGTAGACTTTAAGTAGTCCCTTAAAAGAAGATTTTAAGATAAGTAGCTTAAAAGACTAACTTACACTGAACTAATGCCACAATAAGTTCCTGATTAAAGCTCAAATGAAAGTGTAAATGCCTACCCTTTTCAAAAACTTTCACGCAGACGGTAAGTACTCAAATTTATTAAACTATTGGACCGCTAAGTTCTATCGAGCCATCAATCGCTATCAGGTTGGTGGCGCTGTTAGCTGGGAGCCGACTCAGACGCTAGCGCCTGGCTGCACCGTTGTGATAGGCATGTGCTCAAAGCTGCCTAAGATCATCTACGCTAACTTGGCCTGTCTACAGCACAGCCTCTGGTCAGACGTCAAAGCTATCCACATTGTCGTCGACTGCCAACCGCAGGATCTTGAGCCAGATATCGAAGCTAACGTCAAGCAAGCATTTCCCAATCTCAATCTTTCATTTTTCTACTACAGTCAGCAGCAGTCTCAGCTAGCCGAGCGCATCAAGCTGCCCTATCTCTACTGCTGGATGTCTTGGTGCATCGGGCTCAAGCATGTCACCACCCAGACCGTCTTAATCCATGACTACGATGCTTTAATTTTGTCTTCTGAGTCCTTGCAAAATCGCTATCAACAGTTTCAGGCTGATGGTGCTAAGGTCCAAGGCATCTCTTGGTATAAAAACAACGGCCTAAAAGTAGACGATCGCCTAGCCTGCACCTTTGAATGCTTTGTCGATACCGCCTGGATTCGCAGCTTCAGGCCGATTGATTTGTTCAACAATGTCGGAACCTATCAGGGTCGCCTGGTTGACTACGACATTACGCTTGAGATTCAGGCCCGTTCGCTCGCGCCGGCAGAGAGAACCGTTGCGGCAATGTCAAAAGCTGGTTCAGAAATTGTTCATCCCAGCCAGATGATCCATCAGTACACCATGTTTCGGAAGTTTCCAGGTCGCTCGCTGCCCTGCTACTCCATGATTTTGCTGCCTTTGTTCAACTATCTTGCGGGCGAGCGCAGCGCCTTCCAGAAAGCGCAGGCTTCAATTTCAGCAGATAGCAAAACGATGACTTGGGAAGGGGCAATCATTAGCCTACAGCAGCTCCAAGCAGAGCAGATTGACTGGGGACTGCAGCAAAGCATTCAAGCCTTAATGGCCTGCGAAGTCGCTCCCCTAAAAACGCTGATTGACTACTATCAGGCGCTTTACGATGCGATGGGCTGCCCGTTTCCAGAAGCGATGCTGCACCGCTACTCTACGCCTCGACAGCAGGAATGGCTGATTCAGGCCCAGCACGCCCTGGTTTGAGCCAGGTTTCGGCGCAGCTGCGTCTGACGGTGTCTTTCTGGTGTCCTTCTTCTGGTGTCCTTCTATGGTCAGATGTTTACCGGACAGCTTCATGGTAAAGTCGAGCGCAAACTGCGGGAGAGCTCTGACGTGGGTCAGCTGTTGGTTCGGTTATTTCTGGGTCTGCTATTTGCCGTCTTCGGACTGCTTAACTATTTTACTAACGTCTCAGAAAACCCAGTCACAGGCGAAAAGCAGCGCATCTCCCTGTCGCCCGAGCAGGAAATTATTCTCGGACAGCAAGGCAAGCAGGAAGTCTTAGCGGAATATGGCGGCCTCTATCGCAGCCCGGTGCTGCAGCGCTACGTCGATCAGGTGGGTCAGGCAGTGGTAGAGCAGTCCATTGCGGCTCAGACGCCCTACCCGTTTGAGTTTCATGTGCTAGACGATCCGGCGACTGTCAATGCTTTTGCGCTACCGGGCGGTCAAATTTTTATTACAACCGGGCTGCTCGCTCAGCTAGACTCAGAAGCTCAGCTAGCCGGCGTGCTCGGCCACGAGGTCGCTCATGTTGTCGCGCGTCACGGCTCAGAACATCTAGCCCGTCAGCAGCTCGGGGCCGCTTTGGTCAACGCTATCGGCGTGGCCGCCAGCGAGGATGCGCGCAGCGCGCAGCAGGCAGCAATGATTGCCCAGGCAGTCAATCAGATCGTTAACCTGCGCTATGGGCGCGAAGATGAGCTAGAAAGCGATCGCTTGGGCTTTGAATTTATGACGGAGGCAGACTATAACCCGGTTGGCATTGTCGAGCTGATGGCAATCCTGACTGAATCGCAGTCGCGGGGTCGTCCGCCAGAATTTTTTAGCACGCATCCGAATCCAGACAACCGAATTGAGCGATTAGAAGCGCTGATTGACGAAACCTATCCCAGCGGCATACCGGCTACGCTAGAAGAAGGCGAGCAAAGCTATGCCCGCATTGCCCAACCTCAGCTGCGCTAAGAAGCACTATGGATTTAGCCGTTCTCTACTGGATACTGGTCGGGCTGATGGCGCTAGGTGCGCTGGGCGAGTTGATTCCTGGCATGCCGGGAGCCAGCCTGATTTTGGCGGCCATCTTAGTCTGGTCGGTGGCAACCGAGTTTGCCGGCATCGGCTGGCCAATTGTGATTGTCTTTGCCTTGCTAATTTTGAGCGCAGCCGTTGAATTTTTAGCCGCCTACTGGGGAGCTAAGCAGTTTGGCGCGAGCCGCTGGGGACAGTTTGGCGCGCTGATTGGGCTGGTGGTCGGCGTGCTGGGGCTGCTGCCGGCGCTACCGTTTGGCGGGCCTATTCTCGGCATTTTAGTAGGTCCTTTTGTTGGCGCGTTTATTGGCGAATATCTTTCGCGACAGCCAGTAGAGGGCGAGTCTAAGCTGAGAACGGCCCTGAGGGCAAGCGTCGGCACCGTGGTTGGCTCAGTCATTGGCAACCTGATCGACGGGCTGCTGGCGATCGCAGCTGTGGTGGTCTTTGTAATTTCAACCTGGCCGTTTGTGACCACGCTCTAAAGCAAAACGAACGACTTAGCGACGCTTTTGTCAAGCCTGATGCACTGTGCTTGATAAAAGCTTGTTCTAAAGATGACGCTTCATTCAAGGTTAAGGGCAAATTAAGGGTGGTTTATCAAAAGGTTAAATAATGCCATAGAGGCAGTCTGGAAAGCCAGCTATCGCTATGAAGTTGACCCATCCAAAGTCTTTCGGGCTTTTTTTAATTTTTGCATTAACAGCTTTTTTACTCAGTGAATCTTCGCTATATGGTCTAACCGGCAGCCTAGATGAGGGCGCGCCGATGCTGATGGGGGCCTATGCCGTTCGCAGCGTCTTTTTGCTAGGTTGCAGCGCTATCGGCGTCTACTTGCTCCATTTGCGGGCTAAGCATCAAAAGCAGTCGCGGCCGCTTCGTTTCGTCAATCAGCCTTGGTCCAAACCGCAGATGGCTATCGCTGCGGCTGCCATTCTTCTCAATTTTGTTTTTCTGCTGCTGCTGTCTCTAAACCCCAATCTGTTTTCGCAGCTGGCTCAAGAGGATGTTTTAATAGAGCCTCTATCTGCGGTCTTTCTGTTCTCAAGCGCCGCTATTCTCAGCTGGCAGGCTTGGAAGCTCAGCCGTCACGACGAGAGAACCTGGCCAAAAAAGCACTGGCTGATTGGCGGCTTGGGCTGCTTGGCCTTAATCTTCTTCGTGATTGCCATGGAGGAAGTCTCCTGGTTTCAGAGAGTGGCAGCGTTTGAAACCCCGGATGCGTTCTCAGCTAACCTGCAGAGCGAATTTAATCTGCACAACTTTGCAACCAGCGCTTTCGAGTATCTGTACTATACCGGCGCGTTCGTTTATCTGATTGCCCTGCCCTATCTTCACCTGACGTCTCTGCTACCCGCCTATATCAAAAGATTTAGCCTATTTTTTGGCAGCAGCTTTACGCTATGTCTCAGCGCCATACTCACGGCCTATAACTATGACATGTGGAACGCCTTTCCCATGCAGATTGGCTATTTCTTAACGCTGTGCAGCTTGGTTAGCCTATACTGCCTGAGCGATGTCAGGCTGATTAAAAGACTGTGCTTGATCTTTTTGCTAACGCTGCTGCTCACTCAGGCGGCTTTCTTCGCCTTCGGCAGCCAGATGTCGCGGCTGTGGGATGCAACTGAATACAAAGAGTTTTTTATCGCCCTTGGGTTTTTCGCCTATTCTCTGGATGTGAGACGTAAGCTGGCGCGCAGCTCGGTGCAGCAGCCTTTTGCGTCGGAGCCGGTGTAGGGGGCAAATATCTGATCGAAATTTTAGGCTTGGCGCAGCTCTAGGCTGAGCTGATAGATATCGCGCTTGGGCAAACCAGTTGTCTGCGCTAGCTGTCGGCTAGCCTGTGATGGAGAGAGCCCTTGGCTTAGCAGTTGCTTTAGCGCCGTTGTCAGCTCAGCCTGACTAAGCTCCTTAGTCTGGGGCGGTTGGCCTGCGATCGCAAGCGTAAATTCGCCTCTAGGCTCAGTTTGCGCGCAGTGCTCAACGGCCTCAGCCAGCGACCCGCGCCAAAATTCTTCGTAGCGCTTGGTGAGCTCGCGCGCTAGCGTCACCGACCGATTGGCCCCGAGCGCATCGCTGAGATCCTGCAGCGTTTTTAGCAGGCGATGCGGGCTTTCGTAGAGCATGATGGTGCGCGGCTCTGCTTGCAGCTGCGCTAGCCGAGCTTGGCGAACTTTGCCCTTGGCAGGCAAGAAACCTTCAAAGCAGAAGCGATCGGTGGGCAAGGCAGCGGCCGCGATCGCGCTCACCACGGCTGAGGCCCCCGGCACTGGGCTGACGACAATTCCCGCCTCAGCGCAGGCACAGACCAGCTCATAGCCCGGATCGGAAATGCCCGGCATGCCCGCATCGGTGACCAGCGCCACGCTGTCCCCGGCCTGCAGCTTAGCCATCAGCTCGGGAATGCGCTTATGGCGATTGTGCGTATGGTAGCTAACCTGCGGCGTTGCAATCTGAAAATGGTGCAGCAGCTTGCCCGTATGGCGCGTATCTTCAGCCGCAATCAGGTCAGCTTCTTTGAGGATGCGAACGGCACGAAACGTCATATCCTCCAGGTTGCCAATGGGCGTCCCTACCAGATATAAAATGCCGCCAGCCGATTGATTAGAAGTCACCACAAGCCTGATAATCAATGCCGTTCAGATCGTAGCGCTATTCACAGGCATGAAGCAGGGACTCTTCGTTGGGCTGATGACGCTGGACTATCTCTATCAGGCCGAGCATCCGCCGGCTGCGAATGAAAAAGTGGTCGCGCTGCAGGCAGCCGTGGCCGCCGGTGGTCCTGCCACCAACGCCGCCGTTGCCTTTAGCCAGCTGGGCGGTCAGGCTACCGTCATGGGCAAGCTGGGTCAGCACCCGATTGCTTCGCTAATCAAGGCCGACCTCGCCCAGTGGCAGGTCGAGGTGAACGACCTAGCAACCGGGCAGGACCTGCCGCCACCGGTTTCTTCGATCGTGGTGACTCAGGCGACGGGCGATCGCGCGGTGATTTCTCACAATGCGGTGGGCCGACAGGCCGAAGCGCCTAACCTAGCAGAGCTTGCCTGTGATGTTGTGCTGATCGACGGCCATCAGATGCAGGTGGGCAGCGCGATCGCAGCTCTGGCGCGATCGCAGCATATCCCAGTCGTGGTCGATGCCGGCAGCTGGAAGCCTGGCTTTGAGCAGGTGCTGACGCAGGCCGACGTGGTGATTGCCTCAGCTAGCTTTCAGCCGCCTGATCGATCTAAGCCAATGGCCTATCTCGAATCGTTAGACATTCCGCAGATTGCTATCACACATGGGGCACAGCCAGTCATCGTCAGCCACCGAGGCATTCGGTCTCAGCTGCTAGTCCCGAGCGCGGCAGTCGTCGACACGCTGGGCGCAGGCGATATTTTTCACGGTGCATTCTGCTGGTTCTACCCTGAGCAGTCTTTTACAGCGGCGCTAGCTGCCGCTGGTCGAGTGGCCGCCTTTGCCTGTCAATTTTTCGGCACTCGCGCTTGGATCACACCTTATCATCGGCAAATTGGGCATAAAGATTAGGTGAACCCTCAGGATGTGCAAAACATACGGACAGTCCGCCCCTTAGACTGAATTGGGAAATAGACTAAATCCTGACTAAGTAGATGATCCCCTTTATTTTTTAGATCTATGTCATACGAACAGGAAAAAGAAATTGCGATCGCGGCTGTCAAAGCTGCCGCTGTGGTTTGCCAGCGTGTGCGCACTGAAATGGTGCCCGAAGCGATCGAGAAAAATGACCGCAGCCCGGTCACCGTCGCCGACTTTGGCGCGCAGGCCGTGGTATGTAAGTATCTAGCCGATGCCTTTCCGGCTGACCCCGTGGTGGGCGAAGAAGACGCCGCCGACCTAAAGACGCCGGCCATGGCCGACCGACTGCAGCAGGTGACGCAGTATGTGCAAGCCGCGATCGCAGACGCCACCCCCGACACCGTCACGCAGTGGATTGACCACGGCAACGGCGATGTCGCGCAGCGCTACTGGACGCTCGACCCGATTGACGGTACCAAAGGCTTTTTGCGTGGCGATCAGTATGCCGTAGCGCTGGCGATGGTTGAAAATGGCGAGATCAAAGTCGGCGCGCTGGCCTGCCCGGCGCTGACGATTGGCGACACCACCGGCCTGCTGTTTGTCGCCGTGCGCGGTGAAGGCGCAACCCTGATGCCGCTCGCAGGCGGTGAAGCACAGCCGATCAAAGTTACCTCCTCAGCCGATGCCGAGCATTTCCGCTTTGTAGAGAGCGTGGAGTCAGGTCACGGCGACCAGAGCCAGCAGCGCGCGATCGCGCAGGCCGTTGGCATCACTGCCGACTCAATGCGAATGGATAGCCAGGCCAAGTATGGCGCAGTCGCTTCTGGTCAAGCGGTGCTCTATTTGCGACTGCCCTCACCCAAGTCGCCCGACTATCGCGAGAAGATTTGGGACCATGCCGCTGGCGTGATTGTGGTAGAAGAAGCCGGTGGCCGCGTCACCGACATGAATGGTCAGCCGCTCGACTTCTCTAAGAGCGCGCGTTTAGTCGACAACCGAGGCGTGATTGTCAGCAACGGCGAGATTCACGACAAAGTGCTGGAGGCGCTGAAGCAGCCGGTAGGCTAATGGCGGCAATTTATAAATCGGGTTTTTATTGACGCTTTGTGAGCGGTCGTTCACAGCAGCAGAAAAACCCGGTTTCTAGCTAGAGCTTTTCAGCAACTCAAACTCGATTGCTAGATCGGGTGGCGGGTCTTGGCTCAGATCGATGCGCTCTTTTCCTAGCAGCGCTTGCCAATTTTGAATATGGAAACAGGCATCAGGCTCAGCGCCTGGTTCCTGAAAGCGCTTTAGAGTAGCTGGGTGAGAGCTGTCCCAATCTCTACCTTAGTGGCGCAGCAAGGCTTTTACTAAATCAACCAAACTATCAATCCGTCGCCCATGTCCGGCCACCGGTGCCATGATGGCGATCTCTTGCGTCTGTGCATCGAAGCGAATCTTGATAGCCGCACCATCACGGCGGATTCCTTAAAGGGCTTCGTAGTCTGCCCAGGTTTGGTAGCGCAGCGTCACTTCGCTACCCGGCGGCAGGTTGGTTTGCTCTGAGCCGACTGTGACAACCATCGGTTCTGCCTTTTGAGTCTGCTTTTGCTTTTAGAATACTTTGTGCTAACGTGCGATCGCGCTGCTTCCGCACACTTCGAGCTAGTCTTACTCTGAATTAACTATTATTGTGGCTGTTCTAGCAGCCGATATTTCCATGCTTATTACTCCTGCCTATGCAGCTATCTTCGGTCTTTTATTTGTGTTGCTGAGCGTTCGCACGATTCGACTACGGCAGCAGCTGCAGGTAGCAATCGGTCACGGCGGTCAGCCTCAGCTAGAGCGAGCCGCCAGAGTACATGCTAATTTTGCAGAATATGTACCGATAGCGCTGCTGCTGATCTACCTACTAGAGTCACAAACGATTGGTCAACTCTGGATTCACGGGCTGTGCTGGGTGCTGCTAATCGGGCGGATGGTTCATGCCTACGGCGTGAGTCAGGTTAAAGAAGATGGCCGGTTTCGGACAGCTGGTATGGCAATGACGTTTACGGTGCTGATCTTGGCATCAGCTGGGATTTTGTGGGGCTACATTAAGTTTCCGCTTTAGAGACAGCGATTATAGCTCGGGACCGACACAGTTCAATTGAT
>JAAHIA010000119.1 GCA_010671975.1 Leptolyngbya sp. SIO4C1
CTGGCCTGGCGTCTATCTAAAGTGGGCTTCCTAACGCCGACCGGGTTTACGATTGCTGTTCTAGCGCTGATCGGACTGTATCTTTTCCAAGCCTACAACTGCTGGGCAGTCAACAAGGATCTGCTAGCAGGCCGCAAGCGCTATCCGGCTGAAGATCGCTATAAGTTCAAGCAGGTAGCGATTCTAGAGCTGACCTACATTGTAAATTTCGGCTCCGAGCTAGCGGCGGTTTCCATGCTGCCAGCATTCTTTGAGGGCACGTTCGGCCTGTCCAAAGCGCTAGCTGGGATGCTGGCCGCCAGCTACGCTTTCATGAACCTAGTTGCGCGTCCTGGCGGTGGCTTGATTTCTGACAAGCTAGGCAGCCGCAAGGTGACGATGGGCGTCCTGACGCTCTGCATGGGAATTGGCTATCTGGTTATGAGCACCATTCCTTCGATTCGCGATTCGCTCGGCGGCGGCGGTGCCTTTATGATTGGGCTGGCCGTGGTGATGACGATGGCTTGCTCCTTCTTTGTGCAGTCAGGTGAGGGCTCAACCTTTGCCATTGTGCCGCTGGTGAAGCGTCGCGTGACCGGGCAGATTGCGGGTAACGTCGGTGCCTACGGTAACGTGGGTGCGGTTGCCTACCTAACGCTGTACAGCCTGCTGCCGGACGGCGACATCGGCAACCGAATCTTCTTCCAAACGCTGGGGGTTGCGGGTCTGATTGTGGCGTTCCTCTGCTTCTTTATTTTGGAAGAACCCAAAGGCTCGTTTGCTGAGTTCCATGAAGGTGAGCAGTCGGTGGTGCCTGAGCCTGGTCATCCGTCGGCGATGCCAGAGGATCAGTCAGCTCGACTCTACTAGGTCAGCTCGATTGCATAGCGGCTCCGACCGAACTCACGACGAATAATGCGGCAGGGGTTTGGCGATGCCAAACCCCTGCTCTGTGTCCTGGTAATGAGATAGATCCATACAGATTTTCATCCAGATCCATTCTGTGCATCATGGGAGTCAAATCGCGATGACAGATACGACTAAAACACTATGTCCTTACTGCGGCGTAGGCTGTGGCCTAGAAGTCATCCCGCCAGCTCGGCCCGGTCGCGCCGTTACCCGCGACGCGCAGGGTAATCCAGTTTGGCAGGCACGCGGCGATCGCGCTCATCCTTCTAGCAAAGGTCAAATCTGTGTTAAGGGCGGCACAGTCGGCGACTCTCTAGACAGAGAGCGGCTGCTCTATCCGATGCTGCGCGAGGCGCTGGATGCACCGTTTCAGCGCGTCAGCTGGGAAACTGCCTTGGAGCGCATTGTGCAAGAAATTCAGACAGCGCGGCGCGATCGCGGTGCAGACTCCATTTGTCTCTACGGCTCGGGTCAGTTCCAGACCGAGGACTACTATCTGGCTCAGAAGCTGCTCAAAGGCTGTCTGGGCACCAATAACTTTGATGCCAATTCGCGGCTGTGCATGTCTTCAGCGGTAGCCGGCTATATCCAAAGCTTTGGCTCAGACGGACCGCCCTGCTGCTATGACGATCTTGAGCAGACCGACTGCGCCTTTTTGATTGGCACTAACACAGCCGAGTGTCACCCAATTGTCTTCAATCGCTTTAGAAAATATCACAAGAAAAATCGGCGCGTGAAGCTGATTGTGGTCGATCCGCGCCGCACTGACACCGCTAAAGATGCTGACTTGCACCTAGCGATTAAGCCAGGCACCGACATTGCCCTGCTCAACGGTATTGCCTATTTGCTGCTGCAGAACAATCAGCTCGATCCGGCCTTCATCGACGAGTGCACCAGCGGCTTTAGCCAGTACGTCGAGATAATTCAGCACTATCCGCCGGAGCGAGTGGCCGAAATTTGCGGTATCTCGGTTAAAGACGTGCAGCAGGCAGCCGATTGGTGGGGTACCTCAGAGCGCGTGCTGTCGCTCTGGTCGATGGGCATCAACCAGTCTTCAGAAGGCACTGCCAAGGTGCGCACAATTATCAATCTGCACCTGATGACTGGCAACCTTGGTAAGCCTGGGGCCGGACCTTTCTCCCTCACGGGCCAGCCCAACGCCATGGGCGGTCGCGAAGCGGGGGGATTGGCCCATATTCTGCCAGGCTATCGGCTAGTAAAAAATCCGGAGCATCGCCGCACGGTTGAGCAGGTATGGCAGCTGCCAGCAGGCAGCATCTCAGCTGAGCCAGGGCTAGCCGCTTGGGATATGATGCTGGCGCTAGAGCAGCAGCAGGTCAGGCTGCTGTGGGTAGCTGCCACGAACCCAGCCGTGAGTATGCCGGATATTCAGCGCACGCAGGCAGCGCTGCGGCAGTCGCCGTTTACCATTTGCCAAGACGCTTACTACCCGACCGAGACAGCGGCCTTTGCCCATCTGCTGCTACCGGCAGCCCAATGGGGTGAAAAAACCGGTACAATGACGAATTCTGAGCGGATGGTGACCTACTGTCCGGCCTTTCGGTCGCCGCCGGGTGAGGCTAAGGCCGACTGGGAAATTTTTGCCGAGGTAGGGCGTCGGCTCGGCTTTGAAGCCCAGTTCAGCTATGGCAGCTCAGCTGAAGTCTACCAGGAGTTTGTTTCACTCACCGCCGAGCGACTCTGCGACATGACCGGGCTCAGCCACGAGCGACTCAGCGCTGGCCCAGTGCAATGGCCCTACCCGGCAGCAGAAACGGCGGCAACGGCGGCAGATAAATATGACAAGCGGCTCTACACGGACTTTCAGTTTGCTACGCCGGATAAGCGAGCACGGTTTGCCGCCTTTCATATTAAGGGGCTAGCCGAGCCGCCAAACCGCGACTTTCCCTACGTGCTGACCACGGGCCGACTATACGGACACTGGCACACGCAAAGCCGTACAGGACGAATCGAGAAGATTAATAAGATGCATCCAGAGCCTTTCTTGGAAGTGAATCCGCGCGATGCCCAAACGCTAGAAATTCAAACGGGCGACTGGCTGGAGGTGAGATCGCAGCGCGGCCGAGCGCAGCTCCAGGTGCGCGTCACGCAAAACATCACTCGCGGCACCGTCTTCATGCCGATGCATTGGGGCTTTTTATGGGCAGACAGTGCAGAAGTCAATGCGCTCACCCATCCAGAAGTCTGTCCCATTTCGCTAGAGCCTGAGCTTAAAGCCTGTGCGGTCGCACTGACGCCGATTGCAGCCCCTTCCTTAGCCGATCAGGCCACACCGCAAACGAGGTTTGAAGCTAAGATACGGCAGGCCAAATCCGCACTGGCCGACAGTCGGCCGATGGTCAATCGTTAACGTTGACGGTCGCCGATTGTCTATGATGCTCTAGGCTAATTGAGCAGTAATAGACAAATCAATGGGTAATTGGCAAACGTGGCTAGCGCGCTATCTGCGATGGCGCGCCAGCGACGAAGGATTTTTACAAGGCACGAAAAAGTTTGAGAGTGTTGTCTCGAAGCTGCTCTCAATTGCGATGCTGATCGTCATCGTCGTGATCATCATCGATTTGATCCGGTTCTTGGCGGTGGCGCTGATTGATTCCACGCCGGTTGGCTTCTTCGCTACAACGCTGAGCGAGATTTTTGGGTTATTCCTCAGCGTCCTCATTGCTCTAGAGATTTTAGAAAATATCACTGCCTACCTGAAAAAACATGTCGTCCAAGTTGAGCTTGTGATTGTGACATCACTGACGGCAGTGGCTCGAAAAATTATTATTTTGGATCTCGAAAAAGTAACTGGGGTTAGCCTGATTGGGCTGGCGATCGCAATTCTCTCTCTATCTATCAGCTACTGGATTGTTCGCCGCGTGCATGATTAGCATCGGCTTACGGCTACAGCTGACTCATCACGGCCTGCGCAGTTGCCACTGGCACCTGATAAAAGTACCGCTGTCGAAACTGTTCTTCTCGCACCGCGCTCAAAAATAGGCGGATCGCCTCGGCTGGGTCTGCCGCTGCCTGCTCAGGTCGATAGTCAAACATCAGCCCTTCAGCTTGATGGGACGGCTCAAATCCAGCTGCGGCCAGCGCCTTGAGGCCTAGCTCAAGCGTCGGCGGTGCCATCTGCAGCCGCTCACACAGCTGTTGCGGGGTCGCGGCTTGACCGGTACGACTGAGATACTTAGCCAGCCCCAGCAGCGTTTTCCAAACGGCGACAAAGTTGCGATCACCAGGCGGCGGATAGGCCAGCACCAGCGGCTGCTGCGGCGTTGCCTGATGCCACCAGGGGCGCAGCTGCTGCCAGTCGCTCGGGCAGTGAGCCAGCACCAGCGGACTATCCGGCGCGATCGCCGGCTCTACTCGACAGTCAACCAGGCGATCAGCAGATGCCGGCTGAGACGATATCTGCCCAGTCTGCGCTGGGCGAATATCCACCAGTCGGATTTCATAGCCGCCGTAGCGCGGTCGCTGACGCTTAGAGAAACTGTTGAAATCAAGCTCGGCAATCACATCGCAGCGGCCAGGCGGCAGGTCGTCTTTGTAATGGCCCCACCAGACGCCGGGAAACCCTGCTTCACTGCTGGCATCTTTCAGTAAAAAGCTGGTCTTGATGTACTGCAGCTTACGCCCTGAAGCGGGATCTTTGATTTTCTGATGCCAGGTATTTCCAAACCAGCAGTCAGCAATTAGCAGCCTCGGTGCCGGATTCCCCATGCCGCAGGGCTCAAGCAGATTCAGCTGCTGAAATAGCGGTCGGCCCAAATCGCTGACGCTGACCTTTAAATCGGCAGCAATCACAGGCTCAGACAGCCGGTCGCTCAGGCCGCGCAGCTGGCGATTGACCGCATCGGCAAACAGCGGCAGATTTTCAATCGGCAGGCTCATGCCAGCAGCAAAGGGATGACCGCCAAAGCCTGTCAGCAGATGCGCCTGCTCAGCTACCAGCTGATAGAGGTCGATCTGGTTAACCGAGCGGGCCGAACCGCGCGCTATGCCCGCTGCTTCATCCAGCGTCAGTAAAACCGTGGGCTTGCCGTACTGCTGAGCAATTTGGCCAGCCACGATGCCAAGCACGCCGGTCGGCCATTGCGGATCGGCCAGCACAATCATGCCGGTCGTAGCCAGGTCCAGCGCCTCTAGCCGCTGCGCTACCTGCTGCTGCAGATCGTGCTGCAAGGCTTTGCGACGAGCGTTCGCCAGCTCTGTCTGCTCTGCCAGATGGCGGCAGCGCTCCGGGTCGCGACTGGTCAACAGCTCAACGCAGAAGCTAGCATCGCCGTGGATTCGGCTAACGGCGTTAATCCGAGGCCCCAGTCCAAAAGAAATATCGGTGGGGCGATCGCCGGTGCGACGACAGAGCGCCAGCAGCTGGGCCACGCCGGGCCGCGTTGCTGAGGCGGGCTGAGCCTGTCGCTGCAGCTGCTGAATGCCAACCTGCGCCAGATAGCGACAGTCGCCAGTGAGCTCGACAAGATCGGCAATCAGCCCGATGGCAACTAAGTCAGTTAACTGGCTCAGCGGCTGCTGCGGTCGTTCTGGCAGTCGCTCATACAGCGCCTCAACCAGCTTGAAGGCCACCGCCACACCTGACAGGTTAGCTAGCGGATGCTCGATTGGCAGCGATCGCGGATTGATGATGGCCACTACCGGCGGCCGCTCGGGCAGCAGCGTATGGTGATCGGTGACGATGATTTCCATCCCCAGCTGCTGAGCATAGAGAATTTCGCTGAGGTCGGTGCTGCCCGTATCGCAGGTGACAATTAGCCGCACGCCCTCAGCCGCCAGCCGATCGAGCCCGCTGGGCGACAGGCCGTGAGATTCGATCAGCCGATTGGGAATGTAGTAGGTGAGCTGCGTATGCGGCGTGAAAAACTGACCCAGCCCTTCCCACAGCACGGCGGTTGAAGTGACGCCATCGGCATCGAAGTCGCCCCAAATGGCAACCTTCTCAGCCCGATCGCAGGCCTGCACCAGCCGCGCCACGGCAAGGGCCATCTCTGGCCCAAACGCAAACGGACTAGCCGGCTGATAGCCGGCCGGATCGAGAAATCCTTTGAGCTGCTCAGCCGTACGAATGCCGCGCTGCCACAGCAGCTGTGCGCCAAAGTGGGGCGGGCTATCAAGCTGCGCAGCGGTCTGCACCTGCTGCACCCAGTCATCGGGCAGGTCGGGAGACGGTATGATTTGCCACCGGGCAGCTGGGGTCATCGGCAATCAGAATAGCTGGTTCTATTGTACTGGCTACTGCTAGCAGCCAGCTGTTAACGGTTTCATCCTTAAGTTGGCTAAAATAGGCAGCATTCCACAGTAGCAGGGAGCAGCCATGTGAAGCTGGGAGAGTGGTTGGGCTTAGTTTGCTTAATAGCAGCGCTGTATGTTCTATGGCAAATTCGGCAGATATTGCTGCTAATTTTTACAGCCGTGGTGGTTGCGATCGCGCTGAATAGCCTGGCACGTCAGCTGCAGCGGCTGGGTCTAAAGCGACGGATGGCCATTCCAATTGTGGTTACCGGCAGCCTATTGCTGATCACGCTTTTCTTTGTCGGCATTGTGCCGCCTTTTGCCGAGCAGTTCACGGTCCTGATTGAGCTGGTGCTTAGCGGTATTCAGTCAATTCCCGATCGCCTCACCATTCTAGAAGAACAGCTGCCAGGCCAGCTGCGCCTGCCCAATCTCGAAGAATTTCTCGACTGGCTAACGTCGCCAGATTCAGCAGTTTTAGATGTCTTCAATAACTTTTTCTCATTCTTCAATTCATCGCTGAAGGTGCTGCTGCAGGTGCTGCTAGTGCTGATTTTGTCGCTGATGTTTTTAGGCAACCCGAGCGCCTATCGCAGCGGCACGCTGCGGCTGTTTCCTTCCTTCTATCGCCGGCGCGCTGACGGCATTTTAGAGCAGTGCGAAGTGGCGCTGTGCAACTGGCTGGCCGGCATTTTGCTGAACTCGCTGTTTGTTTTTGCACTGAGCTTTGTGGGGCTGTCGCTGCTGGGTATCCGACTGGTGTTTGCCCACGCCCTGCTGGCCGGGCTGCTCAACTTTATTCCCAACATTGGCCCGACGCTGAGCCTAGTATTTCCAGCAATGGTGGCACTGATTTCACCAGAGCCTTGGAAAGTCTTTGCCGTGGTGGTGCTCTATGTGATCATTCAGCAGGTTGAGAGCTACTGGCTGACGCCGACTGTAATGGCGCACCAGGTTTCCCTGCTGCCGGCCTTTACGCTGATTGCCCAGATCTTTTTTGCCACCATGTTTGGCTTTTTGGGGCTGGTACTGGCACTGCCGCTAGCCGTGGTGGCCAAGACCTGGCTGCAGGAACTGGTAATCAAGGATATTCTAGACAGCTGGCAGACCGGACCGCACTGGCTAAAGCCTAGCCTGGTTGGCCTATCGGCGTCGGCGCTGGCGAGTGAAGCCAAGCGCGAGGAGCTCGCCGAGGATAGCTAGCCGCTACCTAGCCGACATCTAGCCGACATTAGCAAAAATCGCGGGTACCCTATGAACAGCGTCCTCGACTTTTGCGCCCATGTCTTTTGCTGCCAGCGTGCGCCAGTTCCAGACTCTGGTGATGTCCTTTCATCCCATCATTGTGATGGAGACGGTCGAAGAAGAGCGGGTGCAAAAGCTGATTAATAAATCTACGCGAGATTTGCAGCTGCCGATCTTTGAATGGAGCATTGCCCAGGGGCTTTATCGGCTTGAGGGCAATTCGCACAATCGCTGGCAGAATGAATATGCCCCGCCCGGTGCGAGCCGGCCGCAGCAGCTTGAGGCCACGGCCGAGCCGCTAGACGTGCTGCGGCAGATCCAGCAGATCAGCTACCGCGCTATCTACTGGCTCAAAGACTTCGCCGTTCACCTGGAGGATACGGTAGTCAACCGGCTGTTTCGCGAGGTGGCCCATCAATTTTCTTACAATCAGTCGACGCTGGTGATTACTGGTGAGCGCGTTTCCCTCTCTCGTGAGGTGGCGCACGAAGCGGTATATTTCGACATCCCGCTGCCCGACCGTGACGAGCTGCAGGACGCGATCGCGCAGGCGGTGCGATCGCTGCGCGGCCGGATCAAAGTCAAGCTCACGCCAGAAGAAATGCAGAGCCTGGTGCGCACGACGCAGGGCATGACGCTCAAGCAAACTAAAAAAGCCATTGCCTTTGCCGCCCTCGAAGACGGTCACCTCACTGCCAATGACATTGACCGCGTGCTAGAGCGCAAAACTCAGATCATCCATGAAACTGGCCTGCTCGACTATATTCCACTCGAAAAAAATACGGCCCAGCTAGGCGGCTTTCCCCGCCTGAAGCAGTGGCTAGCGCGAGCCCGCGTTGGCTTTAGCGAACAGGCCCGCGCCTTTGACCTGACGCCGCCAAAGGGCATCTTGATTGTCGGCATTCAAGGCTGTGGTAAATCGCTAGCTGCTAAAACCATCGCCCGTCAGTGGCAGATGCCGCTGCTCAAGCTCGACGCGGGGCGCCTCTATGACAAATACGTCGGCGAATCGGAGAAAAACTTTCACCAGGCCGTTTCGCTAGCCGAAAAGATGGCCCCGGCGGTGCTGTGGATTGATGAAATTGAAAAGAGCATTGGCAATACGCAGAGCGACGCCGATGGCGGACTCAGCCGCCGCCTGTTTGGCTCATTTCTCACCTGGCTGCAGGAAAAATCATACGAAGTGTTTGTGGTTGCTACCGCCAATGACCTCTCGCAGCTGCCTCCCGAGCTGCTGCGCAAGGGCCGCTTTGATGAAATATTCTTTGTCGATTTGCCAGATATTGAAGACCGAGCCGCGATCTTTCAAATTCATCTGAGCCGACATCGCCAAGATCCGGTCAACTTTGATTTGCCCACGCTGGTGCAGATTACCGACGGCTTTAGCGGCGCTGAGATTGAGCAGGCAATTATCACTAGCCTCTACAAGGCAATCTACGAACAGCGATCGGTTAGTACCGAGCTGCTCATCGAAGAAGTCAAGGGCACCGTGCCGCTTTCAGTCTCACGCCGAGAAGATATTCACCACCTGCGCAACCTGGCCCGCGAGCGGTTTGTCACGGTCAAATAGCGCTTAAATAGCGCTCACGTCTGATAGAGCACCTGCCAAGGTCCTACCTGCTCAGCCTGCAGATAGCTTAGCTCGGGCCAATACAGCTGCTCAGGCAGCGCCCCTCTGACAATCAGCACCGACGGGCCGCTGGTGAGCTGCTGCAGACGCGGCATGGCTGCCGCACGGTCTAGCAAAATCCAGCGATCGCGCCAGGCCGGACGGGTCTGAAATCTGACATCGGGCAGCACCTGACCGGCGTTGAGCGTCACCAGGTCGCGATCCAGCGCAAAGGCCAGCGCCGGCAGCGCTTCGTCATAGACCAAAATGGGCAAGTCCTGCAGCTCGCGGGCTCGAATAAACTGGGCCAAGGCGTCAGTGGTGGGGCGCCAGTGAGGATTGGCCGCGATGAAGTAGCCGCTGTAGAGCAGCAGCAGCAGCGAGGCAGCCAGCGCCACTGCCACCAGCCGAAAGCGAGTGCCAACCCGGATTAGCTTAAACAGCAGCAGCGCGATCGCAATTAAAACTAGCGCCGTCAGCAGCATGGGGCCAGAGCTAGACAGCTGCCCGCGCCAAAGCTGAGCAACCAGCGGACCACCCAGCGCCAGCAGCCCCAGCGCCAAATAAAGCCCCAGCGCCAGCCGGCTGCAGTGCCGGATTTTTGGACTCGCAATCGTCTGTAGCCAGTAGCCCAGCACCACGGCCAGCCCCGCCGCGATCGCCAGCAGCGACAGCGCCGTCTGCGCGCTCAGCAGCAGCCACAGCAGCGGCAGCAGCAGCCAAAACAGCATCACCGGCCGAATGACTGCCTGATGCCAAAAGCTCGGTCGCGGCCAGCCCACGGCTAAAAACCCGCACCAGGGCAAACTGCCCGCCACCAGCCAGAGCGGCAGCTGCCAGCCGCTGCCCCAGGCAACCGACAGGTAGGTTTGCCCAAAAAAGCCGCCAAACGCTGGCTGCTGACTCAACAAATAGAGAAACCAGATGCCCCCTAGCCCGGCGGCCAGCAGCCCAGCCGCTGCTGCCTGCCGCCAGTGAAACGGTGCCGCTAGCGGATGACGGCGATGAGACCACAGCAAATACAGGCAAAACGCACCGGGCAGCAGCAGGCTGCTGAGGCCAGTCGTGAGCAACCCCAGCGCCAGCATCAGCGCGATCGCATACAGCACCCAGACCCGCCGGGTCAGATAGTAGCGCAGCAGTCCGTAAATTGCCCCTAGCTCGAACGTAGCGGCAAATATTTCCGGTGCCAGCTGTCGAGAGCTCACCAGCACCAGCGGTAAAGACAGATAAATTAAGCCAGAAAAGAGCGCGACCTGCTCTGACCCTAGCAGCCGCAGCCCAATGTAATAGACCAAAACTGTCTGGGCAATCAGCGCTAGCTGTACAAAGAAGCGAGCCCCGAAGGCATTCACTCCCCACAGCCGCAGCCCGAGCGCCGTCAGCCAGTAGGTCAGCGGCGGCCGGTCGTAGGTATCAACCGCAAACAGGCGCGGATGCAGATAGTCGCCAGCGCGCAGCATCTCTCGGCTGATTTCGGCATAGCGAGCTTCTTCACCGTTCACCAGACTCCAGCTACCGAGATTGTACAGCAGCACGATCAGAGCGACTGCCAAGATCCCATACAGCAGCTTCTCTGCGCGCATGAAGCTATTCCCAAATCGGCTCTGGCGGCGGCTGGCGACGGTCTTCCTCGCGCCTGAGCTGCCGCTGGATCTGTCGCCGCACTTCTTGAAAAATATCTTTGCGCAAGTAGGGATAGTCGCTCACCCAAATCCGAGCGTCGGGGATAAAAATATCCGAAACCGCATTAAGCCGACTCAAGTCTTCTCGATTTGACGCCACCACCATTTCTGCCGGGTCGCCCCGCCGAATCAGCCGATGATCGCGCTTCAGCGGCACCTGCAGCGTGGTGTAGAAGCCGCTGCGATCGCCCACCTCCAAGTTAAGCTGCCGCTCGCGGTTTTCGATAATCACCAATTCTCCCTGCTGATTGACGGTCTCACCGGTGCTAATGACATCGTCGGTGGTGTACACATCTAGCACCCGCCCCCGCCAAAAGCCGCCGTAGGCATTGCGCCGCAGCTCACGGTTGCGGCGGCTAGCCACGTAGACAGGCACCCACAGCCAGTAGGTGCCAAAAGCGGCAGCCCCAGCAAACACAAGCGGATCGATGAAGCTACCTAAGATTAACCGCAGAAAAAAGACAGCGGCAACGCCAATGCCAGAAATCAAAATCCGCCGCAACAAATCGACCGGCTTGCCCCAGCAGTAACGATACTGTTCTGCCGTCGCCACTTTGGGAACCAGTTCATCAAATTTTTCGCGCGTCAGCGGAATCAGCATAGCGGTGGGCAGCCCAGCTGGGCGATTAAACCTGCGTCTTTTTTATCATAAAACTCAGGCCAAGTTGCCCAGCGCCAAGCAGCCTATCGCCACAGATACAGCAGCGCAAACAGAATAATCCAAATCACATCGACGAAATGCCAGTAGAGTTCGGCTGCCTCAATCCCGAAGTGATTTTCATGCGAGTAGTGCCCTGGTTGCCGAGAGCGCAACAGCACGGCCAGCATCAGCAATAGGCCAAACAGCACGTGCAACCCGTGAAAGCCGGTCAAGACATAAAAGGTGCTGGCAAAAAGATTGGACGTCAGGCCAAACTCCAGGTGTGTATATTCATACACCTGTCCTA
>JAAHIA010000012.1 GCA_010671975.1 Leptolyngbya sp. SIO4C1
CCTCCCGTTTGGGAGGTTTCTTTTTAGAAAGCTTGATTTCGTAGGATTTCACATTGACACTGCCAAGAAGTTCACGCCAAGATGAATGAAAGATAAAAAAATGTAAACTCTTCCCCTGCATGGAATCAATTTCGATGTCGTCTGAGCTCTTTTCGCTGGAGATGATACAGGCGATCGCGCGTGAATATGGCTATTGGGCCGTGTTTTTCGGCATTATGTTAGAGAATATGGGACTGCCCCTACCAGGCGAGACCGTTACTTTGGTAGGCGGCTTCCTGGCTGGCAGCGACGAGCTGCGGTACAGCTGGGTCTTGCTGAGCGCCATTGCTGGCGCAGTCCTAGGTGACAACTTTGGCTACTGGCTCGGATTTTATGGCGGCTGGCCGCTGCTGTTGCGGCTGGGCAAGCTGCTGCGGTTAGAAGAAACCAAGCTTATCCGCGTGCGCGATCAGTTCAGCCAAAATGCTGACAAAGCCGTGATTTTAGGGCGATTTGTGGCGCTGCTGCGCATCTTTGCAGGGCCGCTAGCCGGGATTGCCAAAATGCCCTACTGGAAGTTTTTGCTATGTAACTTTATCGGGGCAGGGCTGTGGGCAGCGGTGATGGTCAGCCTGGCTTTCTTTGTGGGCAGCGTGATCCCGCTGGCAACGCTGGTTGGCTGGGTTGCTCAGTTTGCGGTCTTGGCCCTAGCAGCGGTGGTAGCCTGGGTCGGGCTGTTTTGGTGGCTTGAGTCGCGCCAGTCGGTCAACAACAGCTAGCGAGCATTTTCTGCGACTGGCTTCACTAGAGTTTGCTGCTTAGGCGGCTTGAGCTGCGGCCAAATGCGGCCAAATAATGTACCGCATCAACCCGGTTTCGACTTCGCTCAACCTGCCAGTTTTGAGCGCTGAGCGGCGTCAAAACTCGAGCTGCGGCTATTTCATTTTCGAGCAAATCCCTAAGCCTCTGTCTTGATCTTTTTCAGCAGCTCAGCTTTTGCTTCAGTCACCGGCTGTCCCTGCACGCCGACGCGGTAGTGCAGCGGCGACACGTAGGCCTGAATGAGCACATCGCGACATTGCTCATTGAGCGTATCAAGCGCTGCTTGGGGTGAAGCAGCTGGCGTCGCCTTAAGAACACCCTCAAACCCTAAAAAGGCGAGCCGATAGATCAGCTGACGGCTAAACTCGCCGTGAAAATAGCCGCCGTGCACGTCGCGCTGTTTGCGGACGGAATCAAACGCTAGCTCTATATAGTCCCAAACGCCCAGCAGCTTTTTTCGCCGACTGCGGCTGAGAATGCCCATGCGCTGCGGTTCGCGATCGCTGCCGGCAAAGCAGACGCAGGTATCGTGATAGTCGGTGCAGTCAAAGAAGGTAAACAAATCGGCCAGCGTAGCTGATGCAGCGGCGATCTTATCTTGCTGACTAAACAGCTCAGCCAGAGAGAGATAGCCATCTGGCTGCTTGCCGCTGTGGGTCACATAGAGATTTTTGAGAATATCGTCTGGGTCGTCTGCGATCGCGCGCTGCAGCCCAACCTCAGCACCAAAGTATTGACGCAGGCTGGCTAAGTTAACGATGCCGTACTCTTCAGTTTCTCGAAGCGCTACGTTTCCCAAGCGATAGCCGCGCGTGCGAGTCGCGCTAGGAAACGAGATATAGTTCACAGCCGTTGAGGCAAATCGCAGCGCCAGATCGCCTTCGCTGCTAAACAGATAGGCCTCGTTGAAGCGGCGCAGCGACGAGGCTAGAAAGTTGGCCCGACTAGAAATAATCGACAGAATTGGAATATCTGGGGCGACTAGCACTAGCCGCTCTAGACTAAACGTTCGCCCGATTTCTGGCACTGGTGACTTGGCAATCGAGCGCTGGTCGAATACGTCTGACAGAATGCGGACAACGTTGGTGACCACCAGCGCTCCCATGCTGTGGCCGACAAAATTGAGTCTAATGCGCTGCGAGCTAGTCTCCCAGTGTTCTCGGGCTGCCTGTGAACGATTGGGAACGGTCCGATCTAAATCGGCTGCGGTCTGGTTAATGATGGCGCGATCTAGCATGCGAATCAGCTCAACTAGATCTAGCACCCCAAAGTTGGTGGCCCGATAGACATCTCGGAAATACACCGACAGCCGCAGCAGCACGAGCGCAATGACGATTGCCGCCGTACTCGCCGCTAGCCCCAGCAGCAGGCCCAAGCCAAAATCAATTCGGTCATCGGCAATCACAAAGCCGGCAATCAGGCAGGCTATGCTGAAGAATCCGCCTAGCTTTAGCAGCAGTTTAGGGGCTGAGGGCAGCGCGCGCAGGTTAGCCCAGAGATGCTTCGGAGCAATCGAAAAATTTTCAGACGACCAGCGATAGCCAATAAAGACCGCGTTGCGTTTGTGACGAATCGCCTCGTCGCCTTGATTGATGTAGCGAACCATATCGCCATACCAAGACTTGATGCCGCGTTCGTGGGTATTGTAGCCGTGAATTGTAATCACTAGCTCCGGCGCTTCAGTAATCGTGGGATCGCGATAGATGCGGTAGAGATCCTGCGCGATCGCGCTGACGCCGCGACGCGTTCTTTCTTCTTCTTGTATGGAGAGCTGGGCGGCGTCTTCAATATTGGGCGGGGCCGTACTTTTGACAAAATAGCTGGGGATTTGCGGCATCTGCTGGCCGCTCACAGACCCGACCTCAATCGCCTCAGTGTCTGGGTTGACGCTAAACTTTTGAATACGAAAAGGTACCCCATTCATGACACAGCTCCCGGCAAGGTCTAGATTTTTACGCAGTCACGGACACTTAAACCAGTATCCCCACTCCAGGAAACTTCAAACGAATTTGTCAGCTTTCCTGAACGTTAGCCAGCAGCTGATGCGCACAAACAGAACCCGATGAGCGTCACGCTGATTACCGGTCCGGCCCGCTCGGGTAAGAGCGAGTGGGCCGAGCAGCTAGCGCTACAGACAGAGCGCCCGGTCGTGTATGTCGCCACTTCACAGGTTGACCCGAGCGATCGCGACTGGCAACATCGGCTGGCCCAGCATCGCGCCCGACGCCCGCCTAGCTGGCAAACCCTCGAGGTATCTCATGACTTAGCCGCCGCTATCCGGCAGGCAGCGGCCGATCAGTGCCTGCTTGTTGACTCTTTGGGCACTTGGCTAGCCAATCAGCTCGAGCTAGACAGCGCCAGCTGGCAGCAGACTCAGGCGCAGCTGCTAGCCGCGATCGTCCAAAGCCCGGCAGCGCTCATTCTAGTGGGTGAAGAAACCGGCTGGGGCATTGTACCGGCCTACCGCACCGGGCGACTGTTTCGCGATCGCCTAGGGGCTCTAGTGCGCGCCGTAGGCACCGTTGCCGATGCGTTTTATCTGGTTACCGGCGGCTATGCGCTCAACCTGAAGCAGCTTGGCACTGGCATACCCAAATCTTCTAGCTGATTTAGCGCTTCTAGAAAAAATTAAGACAGTCTTAGGAATCTAACCATCCCCCACCTAGGCTGCAATAGCCGCGTTACGATCAAGGTGTAGGCTATCTGATGGATGATATAGCGCTACGATTAGCGACTTAGATTGGGAGACTATGGCTTCTCAAGAAAACGTTAGAGAGTATTTAGCCTACTGGTTTCAGCTCGGCAAGCGAGTCATTGTTCGCAATGGTCAATCTGCCTGCCGACCCCAGCCTGTGTTGGAAGGCAATCGATTCAGTCGTGAATTTGAAAACTGCTGGGCTCAGATCATGATCAACGACGGGCGAGACTGCTATTTAGAGGGAACATCAGTCACGCTCGATCGCCTCTTGACCTCAGAGTGGGATATCGACGAGTGTCCTCGCTGTGAGCTCCCTATTGCTGTGCCCACAGCGGCCTATAATATCGAACCCTGTCCCTGCAGCGATCTGCTACACTGGCCCAACTTTGAAGTGCCTCATCCTCACCTGCCGATCAACACGCAGCAGAAGCTGAACGCACTGAACCAGCGGCTGCGCAGTAAAGAATCTCCAACCTAGGCGGCTACGGCTGATTGGCTATGGCGAGTCAGCTCGTAGGTAAAGAAATCGCTAGCCATGACTGTATTTGGAAAAATAGCCTTGGCTTCATTCAGCAAATCCTTAAGCTGAATGGCGTTGCCAGGCGCGTAGCGAGGGCTGAAATGCGTCATAATCAGCTGCTTGACCCGGGCCGCAAGCGCGACTTGAGCTGCCATCGTTGAGGTGGAGTGCAGCCGCTGATAGGCGAGCTCAGCGTCCTGGTGGGCAAACGTGGCTTCGTGAATTAGCACGTCGGCTTGAGCTGCTAGCTCAATTGCGCTATCACAAAAAATAGTATCGGTGCAGTAAGCCAGCTTGCGCCCGACGAGCGGCGGCCCGCACAGATCGCGACCGTTAATCGTGCGACCGTCGGGCAGCGTCACCGCCTCACCACGCTTGAGCCGACCGTATACCGGGCCAGGGGGAACGCCCAAGGCCGCTGCTCGCTTAGCATCAAAGTGGCCCACCCGATCCTTTTCACAGATGCGATAGCCAAAGGCCGGCACGCGGTGCTCTAGGCGATCGCAGCGAACTACAAATTCTTCATCCTCAAACACTTTGCCAGGCTCAACGGTGTGCACCTTAAGCGGATACGAAAAGTGCGTCTGCGAATACTTACGGCAGGCCTGCAGGTAGTCATTCAGACGCGGCGGGCCGTAGATATCAATCCGCTGCTGCGCCCCCGCTAGCCCACAGCTGGCCAAGAGCCCCATCAGGCCAAAGATATGATCGCCGTGCATGTGTGTGACAAAAATCCGGCGAATCTGGCTGGATTTGACATCGCTTCTTAAAAACTGATGCTGCGTGCCTTCGCCGCAGTCAAACAGCCAAACTTCAGCGCGCTGCGGCAGCCGCAAAGCGATGCTAGAAACGTTGCGAGACCGCGTGGGTACGCCAGAACTGGTGCCTAGAAACGTGATTTGCAAATCGATACCTTACTGCAGTAGGGGGTCAACGGGTGCCTGTTTAACCGGTGCTCGTTTAACCGGTGCCTATTTAATAACCATAGTGACATGAAGCTTCATTCTATTGCCTCCCCACAGGGACTAGGCGCAGGGTTCAGCGAACGGCCCCCATCTGCCAATCCTGAAAGAGACTGACCGGCAATGTTATCAGGCTGTAACATTTAGACCAATTAAGCAAAGCGCGGCAGCAGCGGCCAAATTACCGCTGTCTCTGCCATCAGCAGCCTAAGTACATTTACTCAGTCTCAGGATTCATAAAAATAAAATGAAAACCGTGAAGATTTGTCACAAAAAGTTCTGTACTTATTGATACAATGTGCGACGGAGATTCAAACCGTTGCTTGCGATTGGTTGCAGCTGCCGTGGGAACGCGCAGTTGGGTTTCTCCAAAATTGAGAGATCAACGCAAAGTCTAAGGACTAGCGAGGCCAGCCTTAACGAGGGGGCTGGCTTTTTCTTTAGAGCGCCAATGTGACTCCAGGCTACTGAACCGCACGCTGCAAATATTGTAAAAAGTGATCGGCGGCCTGCTCAACTAGCTGCGGTCGCACCCGTCGCCAGTAGGTCTGATTGAGCAGATCGGCTCGGAGCAGATCGCGCTTGATTAGCAAATAGGCGCGGATGCGATCGCACAGCCGCTGCCGCACTGAGGCACGATTTTGCAGCCTGCTGCCGTCAAACTGAGCGCCGAACATCTGAGTGAGATAGCGGCGTACGCTATCGGCAAATTCAAGCGCATCTGCCTGTAGGATGGCTGCCGTTAGCGGCTGCTGCGGCTGCTGATAAAGGATACGGCCTACTACAAACGCCAAAATGTCGGAATCATAGTCCTGGTCTGAGGCAAATTTGCCCAGCAGATCTTGCAGCGCCGCCGCGTCGTAGCGGCCAGTCCCCACTTTGTCTAGGTAAATCTCTACGGGCTGAGCCGTATCGCCAATCGCGGCAGTGTATTCGCGACTGTCATAGCCATGTCCGGTGACCAGCTTAGAGGTAAGCCACAGCGCCCCGTCACTCAGCGTCGAAAATACGTTGCCGCCCCAGGCTTGATCAGACAGCGCCGCCATAAAGTGAGCAAAGTCAATCTCGCGACCTGCTAGCTGCACCGTTTGGTTATCTAGCTCACCGCTGACGAACTCAGGATTGCCGCCAGCCACCAGCTCCCAGAACTTACTGGCGTAGCCCGGTCGCGTGTAGGCCCTCAGCGATCGCACCACCTCTATCGATGCCAGATGCGGCCGCTGCTGCTGATAGCTTTCGATAAACTGCAGCATTTTAGCTAGAGCCAAATTTTCTGACATTGCCGGGTTCCTCCCTTTTCTACTTAACTACCGCCTCCGGCAGCACGAGCATGGCATCGCCAAATGAATAAAACCGATAGGTCTGCTGCACGGCTTCTGTATAGAGCTGCATCAGCCGCTCTCGACCCGTTAGGGCGCTCACTAGCATCAGCAAGCTAGAGCCAGGCAAATGAAAATTGGTGATTAATCCATCGACCACTTTCCATCGATAGCCCGGATAGATAAACAGATTGATTGGACCGCAGTAGGCACCCAGGCCATTTTGCGTGGCTACCCCCTCTAGCGTCCGTACCGTGGTTGTCCCCACCGCAATGACGCGACCGCCGCTGGCCTGCGTCTGCTGAATTAGATCGACCGTCTCTTGAGAAATCTCAACCCATTCAGCATGCATCTGATGCGCTGTAATATCGGTAGCTTCGACCGGACGAAACGTGCCGAGCCCAACGTGCAGCGTCACACAGGCCGTCTGGATATTGCGCTGGGCCAGCTGCTGAAACAGGTTGGCAGTAAAATGCAGGCCGGCCGTCGGTGCGGCCACTGCCCCTGGCCGCTGAGCATACACTGTCTGATACTGGCTAGGCTCTGCTGTCGACTCCGTAATGTAGGGCGGCAGCGGCATCTCCCCCAGTTCGCTCAAAAGCTGCTCGAACGGCTCGCCGCCAGGCGCTTGAAACTGGATCAAGCGTCCACCAGTTGCGCGATCGCAGGCTTTCACCTCGGCTAGCAGGCGCGGGCTGCCAGTCTCAGCCCCAAACTCAATCACGCTGCCGGGCCTGAGTCGTCGTCCCGGCTTAACCAGCGCCAGCCAGCAGCCGTCGCTGCGCGGCTCTAGCAGCAGCACCTCAACTCTGGCCCCGCTGCGTTTGGTACCGTACAGACGCGCTGGGATAACTTGGGTATCATTAAGAATAAGTAGATCGCCTGAGCGCAGTAAGCTAGGAAGGTCTCTAAAATAAAAATGTTGATAGCTCGAAGGTGAATCGACTACTAACAGACGTGCACTATCTCTAGGAACAACCGGATTTTGGGCAATTAGTGCAGGCGGCAAATGATACTGATAGGCCGCCAGTAGGTGATCCTGATTAGACTGCTCGATATCTGCCTGTTCAACTGGTTTTGTCTGGATCTGGTGAGACAGATCGGCAGCGGATATATCGAATTTTTTCTGCACTGTAGGTAAGTCGAAGGGTCTTCTACATAAGATTAGACAATTTAGACTGTAACACCCCCCTACCTCAAGAACATGGACTACGTTTACTATCTAGCGAATGCTAGCCTGACGCTGCGAGTCGTAGAACGACTGCTTGGGCTAACGCAGCTATCGCTAGAGCACATCACGGTCATCCACCAGATTGGCGGCTGGATTGTCAAGGTCAAGCTGCATGAGAGCGTCACCGCCACCGTCGCTGACAATTTTCGCGCCTTCCTCAATGAGGTAGGGATTCCTTACGAACCGGGTGTTCGCGTTCGGATGGCCCTATGGGGGCTAGAGCTAGGACAGTCTACCGCCGATGTAATGCGCCGCTATCAGGTATCGGTGGTATCGCATGGCCGACCAGATCGCAAAGAGATAGAAAAGTTTCGCGAACAGTTTGTCAACGGCCTGGGCTACTGTCCAGAGACGCTGGCCTGAGCAGAATCAAACTTGAAACGCATCCACGAGATAGTCTTGCAGAATTAGGTAGCAGCCGCTGTTGGGCAGCTGCAGCTGAGCTTTGGCCTGGGGGGGAGCAGTGGGGCTGCAGCTGACTAAGGCAATATCAAAGCGACAGGGCAGCTCTGCTAGATAGGGATGCCGGGTTAAAAACAGTCGAGCAGCGGTCCACAGCTTTCTTTGCTTGCTGCGAGTAACCGCGAGCAGCCCGTCTGCATCCCAGTTGCCCTGGCTGCGAGTTTTGACTTCAACAAACAGCAGCATGGTGCTGCCAAGCCGAGTCCCCGCCTGCGTGCTATAGCCTTTGGCCACGAGATCGAGCTCGCCCCAGCGGCTATACCAGCGACGATATAGAATCTGCCAACCCTGCCGCTGCAGCCAGGTCTGCACCAGCTGCTCGCCGTAGCGCCCTAGATCTTGGGTAGACATGCTAAATTGAGCTGAAATGACGGCTCTAATATGTCCAAACAGCCGCGATCGCAGGCCGCCGCTGACGCGCAATGCCGGCTGCCGAGGCATTTTAGCAACTAAAGCCAACATCTGTGAGGAGGGGTGTGCACCCCGATCGGGGCGGTCTTCATGTTCACAAAGCTGGCTTAAAAACTAGCCTGACAAATCAAGTTTGACCTTGGCGAGCCAGGTCGATTTGGCAGAATAAGGCCAACACATCTAGGTGCTTTGCATGAGTTCTGCTGAGAGTCCGTCCTCGGACCCGCATTCGCCGTCACCGGCAGAGCGTCGATACGTTCAGAAAATCGTTCAGGCGTTAGTTCAGCTCGCGCCGCTGGGCAGCAGCGGCGGTTTGCTCATCCACTTTCTGCTGCAGCAAGCCTGGATTGAGGCAGTTTTGATCTTTCCGGTCACGATGGTGTCGGTGATCTGGGCGGCCTATACAGAAAGCTTTATTGCTCGACTGCGCGAAATTTTTAGCGAGCGCGGGCGACAGGACGCTGATTCGCTAATGCGCTGGCTGAGCCAGCTCAACCAGGGGCT
Organism: Leptolyngbya sp. SIO4C1; assembly: GCA_010671975.1. Taxonomy (GTDB): domain Bacteria; phylum Cyanobacteriota; class Cyanobacteriia; order Phormidesmidales; family Phormidesmidaceae; genus SIO4C1. The sequence continues at coordinate 8,909 of JAAHIA010000012.1, forward strand.
GCGCTGGCAGATTTCAGGCTATGAAACCCTCTATTTGACCTGCCAAGCCAACGCCTGTCGCGACTATGTGACTGAGGGACTTAGAAAAACAGAAGGCATCTTTATTCCCATGCTCGAAGAGGTCTTTGTGCCGCTTGAGATGGGAGATGCAGCGCTAGAGCCGGCGCGATCGCATCCAGAGCCAGCCGCCGCAGCGCAAACTTCGCTGTCTATCTGGGATTTTTTGAGTCGGGTGCGCCAGGTGCCTACCTACCGACGCATGGCGATTTTGGCCTGGGGTGGCTATGGCAAAACGACGCTGCTGCGCCATCTCACCTTTAGCTATGCCACGCAGCAGATAGCCCATCCGCAGGCTCCAAAGCTGGTGCCGGTGCTGCTCTACCTGCGCAAGTGGCAAGATCTGATCGCGCAGAAAGACCCGCCCGACCTGCCGACGCTGATTGCTCGCCACTATGTGCCAGAGCTGCCTGAGGGCAAACAGCTCAGCCTGCCGCCGGCCTGGGCCGACAACCTGCTCAAGCGCGGCGACGGCCTGGTAATGATTGACGGCTTTGACGAAGTGGCTGAGCCGCTGCGAGCCGCCGTCAGCCACTGGATTAGCCAAGAGATGGCCGAGTATCCCAAATCGGTCTTTATTGTCACGTCGCGGCCGGCCGGCTATCAGGGCTATGTGGCTGAGAAACCGCAGGCCACGCTCTATGTCAAAGCATTTAACTCAGTACAGCAGGCCCAGTTTATTCAGCGCTGGTATCGCTGTCAGGAGCGGCTAGCGCGCGGCGGGCGCGACACCTCCGACGTGCGCGAGATTGCCCAGCGCGAAGCGGCCGATCTGATTGCTCAGATTCAGCAGCGTCCCGAACTTGAGACGATGGCTCAAAATCCGCTGCGACTGAATATGATTGCCATGTTCCATCGGTTTTATCCGGGCAGTCAGCTGCCGCAGCAGCGCTCAACCCTCTATCAGGACATCTGCCAGATGCAGCTGTGGGATCGGCCGCTGGCCAAGCGCATCGCCATGCTGCTGAGCGCGGCTGAGAGTCAGGCAGTGCTGCAGGGAATTGCGCTAGAGATGGTAGAGCGCGATCGCACCAGCCTACCGCTGCCGCAGCTAACTGAGCTAGCCGCTGTCTACCTGGCGCGGGTCAGCGAAGAAGCCATTTCACCGGCTGAGTTTATCGCTCAGATGGCCACCGTTAGCGAGCTGCTGGTCGAGCGCGAACCGCAGCAGTATGAGTTCGCACATCTCAGCCTGCAAAGCTACCTGGCTGCTGCGCAAATTCGGCAGCTGGCTCAGGGTGAAGCGCGGCTGCTGCACAACTGGCACAATGCCTGGTGGCGAGAAACTATTTTGCTCTACGCCACGCAGGTCAACCCAGCACAGCTGATTGCGTCAGCCTGCGATCGCAGCCTGGAGGCTACGCCACTGGCCTACGCCTGCCTGCTTGAAACCCCTCGGCAGATTCCGGCCGATATTTTTGAGCGGCTGCAGACGCTGCGATATCAGCCGCTAGAGGCGCTGCTGAGGCAGGGCCAGTGGCGCGACGCCGACGCCGAAACCTATCGCCTGATGCTCGAAACGGTAGGCAAAGAGCCCGGTCAGCTGCTGACGCCGGACGAGCTGCTGGGCTTCCCCTGCGATGACTATGCGCGCCTGAATCAGCTGTGGCTGCGCTACAGCAACGGTCGGTTTGGCTTCAGCGTGCAGAAAGAGCTGTACCTGGCCAGCGGTGGTCTTTTAGATGACAAATATCACGAAGACGCCTGGAAGCAGCTGTGCGATCGCATCGGCTGGATGAGCGATGGCGAATATGTGCTAGTTGACTTTATCTTCTCGCTCAAAGACGCACCGGTCGGCCACCTGCCGCTGGGGCTGCTGCGCATCTGGTTTCGCTGGTGCGCCGCTGGCGATATCGCTGGCGACGGCTGGGGCCTGTTTTCTCGCATTGAGAACTGCGAGCTATAAAAGTTGTATAAAAACGGCCAAGCTACTGGCTCACCGAGGGCAGCCAGTTCACCAGCGGTGGAAAGGCAATAATGGCCACTAGCACCAGCAGCTGCAGCACGATGAAGGGCACTGCGCCGCGATAGATATTGCCGGTGGTCACTTCTTTAGGAGCCACACCGCGCAGATAAAACAGCGCAAAGCCAAAGGGCGGCGTCAGAAACGAGGTTTGCATATTCGCTCCGATGATCACGCCGTACCAAACCAGGTCGAGGCCCAGCTGCTGGGCCACCGGCGCAAATAGCGGCACCACGATAAAGGCAATCTCAAAGAAATCAATAAAAAAGCCCAGAATGAAAATGGTTAGCATGCTGATCAGCAAAAAGCCAATCTGACCGCCCGGCAGCGTTGTCAGCACCTCAAAAATAAAGCGATCGCCGCGCAGCCCGCGAAAGACCAGGCTAAAGGCGGTCGAGCCCAACAGAATAAAAATCACCATGCTGGTGGTGCGCAGGGTGCTATCGCAGACGTCACGCAGCCCCTGCCCGGTGAGCTGACGATTGGCAGCCGCCAGCAAAATTGCCCCAACCGCGCCCAGCGCCCCAGCCTCAGTTGGCGTGGCAATGCCAAAGAAAATGCTGCCCAACACCAGCAGTATCAGCACCAGCGGCGGCACCATTACTTTTAGCACCTTCAGCGCCAGCTGCCGGCCGCGCATGTCAATTAGCTTGGCGGGCAGCGCCGGCACCAGATCGGGGCGGGAGATCGCAATCACCCCCACGTGCACTACAAATGCCGCTGCCATCAGCAGCCCTGGAATAAATGACCCTAAAAATAGATCGCCCACTGACACACCGAGCTGATCGGCTAGCACTACCAGCACAATGCTGGGCGGAATAATCTGCCCCAGCGTGCCCGAGGCCGCAATCACGCCGGTTGCCACATCTTTGCTGTAGCCGTAGCGCAGCATCGTCGGCAGCGAAATCAGGCCCATCGTTACCACGGTTGCTGCGACCACACCAGTTGTCGCCGCCAGCAGCGCCCCCACCACCACCACCGCGATCGCCAGACCGCCTCGCAGTCGCCCGAACAGGCTGCCCATCGTCTCCAGCAGGTTTTCCGCAATGCCAGACTTCTCTAGCATGGCTCCCATAAAAATGAAGTAGGGAATGGCCAGCAGCGTGAAATTGTTCATGATGCCGAAGATGCGCTGCGGCATCGCAGTCAGAAAGATCGGGTCAAAGACGCCCAGCGCAATGCCAATTAGGCCAAACAGAATGGCCACACCGCCCAGCGAAAACGCCACCGGATAGCCGAGCGACAGCAGCACCAGCGCCCCGGCAAACATCAGTGGCCCCAGCCAGTCAATCATTGCAGGGGCTCCTCGCCGCGCAGAATGGCAATATTTTTAATCGCTTGCGAAATGCCTTGAATCAGCAGCAGCCCAAAGCTGACAATAATCATTGCTTTGATTGGGTAGCGCGGCAGCCCCCCCGGGTCGGGTGAGGTCTCCAGAATGGCCCAGGATTTAGCCACTGCTCCCCAAGAAAAATAAATCACCAGCGCCGAAAACGGGATGAGAAACAGCAGCGTACCGACCAGATCGGCCAGCGCTTTGCGTCTGCCCTGCCAGCGCGAATAGAACACATCCACGCGCACATGGTTGTCGTGGCGCAGAGTGTAGGCGGCCCCTAGTAAAAAGACCAGATCGAACAGATACCACTGGGTTTCAATCAGCGCGTTAGAGCTGAGGTTCTGCCCCACCGCGTTGCCGAGGTAGCGGCCAATCACATTCCAGGCACCGACGCCAATCATGACTAGGACCAGCCAGTAGGTAAAGCGGCCAATCCACTCGGTCAGCGCATCGATAGAGCGGGCAAGTTTGAGCAGCGTTTGCAAAGCAGACAGTAGATATGGCTAAACAGCAGAGATTTGCCGTCGTATTTTATCGTTTGGGCTGACGCGAATGAATCGGCAGGTACAATTTGCAATGATTGAGGAGTCAGCCCAGCGCCTAGGATGGCCACCGCCTTGCCAGCATCACCGTCGCTCATTGTCTGCGCCACGCTGGTGCAAAATCCGATGAACCTAGGGGGCCTCTGCCGCACCTGTGAGGTGCTAGGGGTCAATCAGCTGGTTTTAGCCGAGCTATCAGTCGCTGACAGCTCGGCCTTTCGCCGGCTGGCGGCCTCAGGCCAGCAGTGGCAGCCGCTGGCTAGCTGCAGCCTGGCTGAGCTACCGGCCTGGCTAATTGGGCATCGGCAGGCCGGGTACGAGACCGTAGCGCTGACCGCGCAGCCCGCCGCCCAGTCGCTTATGGCCTGCCAGTTTAAGCCCAGAACGGTCTTGCTTTTAGGGCGTGAGCTCACCGGCATTCCAGCTGATATTACAGCCCTGTGCGATCGCGCCGTGACCATCCCCCAAGCGGGCCGCGTTGGCTCGCTCAACGTTCAAACCGCAGCCGCGATCGCAGTTTATGAATACCGCCGACAGTATCCGCGCTAACAGCCTAATCTAGCGGAATATCGGCCGTGGTTGACGTTTCCTCAACGTCGTCGGTTGGCTCATCGGGCAGATCGAGATTGAGCTCTAGCGTTTCGGACTCTTCGACTGGCGTATCTGGCTTAAGCTCATCGGCTTTATAAATGCGACGAATCGGCAAATTAGCAATCAGTGCCGTGACGCGCTGGTCGGTCTCCAGCGAGAACTCTAGGCTATCAAAATCAATTTCGACATAGCGAGAAACCACCTCTAAAATTTCTTGCCGCATCTTTTCTAACGTCTGAGAATCCAGATCCGATCGATCGTGAGCGAGCACTAACTTCAACCTCTGTTTAACAGTATCGCGACTGGGCTCACGCGGGCCAAACAGCTTATCGAGAAGGTCGCTTAGCATCGGTATTGCCATAGCCGCTACGTCCCTCCAAACAGCTTGCGCAGGCGTGAGAAAAAGCTATCTTGCGGCTCGCTGAGATCCATCAGCGGTACCTTCTCGCCCTGTAGCCGCCGGGCAATGTTTGAAAACGCAGTGCCGGCTCTAGAAAGCTTTTCTTCTAAAATCAGAGGCTCGCCTTTATTGGTTGAAACCACGACCTGCTCATCGTCTGGAATCACGCCTAGCAAAGGAATCGAAAGAATATCTTGAACATCTTTGACCGACATCATCTGATCGGCTTCGACCATGGCTGGCTTCAGCCGATTGATAATCAAGCGCGCCGCTTTGACATCGTTCGCCTCAAGCAGACCAATCACTCGGTCAGCGTCGCGCACGGCAGAAATTTCTGGCGTTGTTACCACAATGGCTTCGCGGGCAGCTGAAATTGCATTGCGAAAGCCCATCTCAATCCCGGCAGGACAGTCAATAATCACAAAGTTGTAGGCTTTGGTGAGCGCATGCACCAGCTTTTTCATCTGCTCGGGCGTGATCGATTCCTTCGAACGATTCTGCGCAGCCGGCAGCAGGGCCAGGTTGGGCTGTCGCTTATCCTTGACCAGCGCCTGATCTAAGCGGCATTCGCCAGCAAGTACATCAATAGCCGTGTAGACAATGCGATTTTCTAAGCCCAGCAGCAGATCGAGATTGCGCAGCCCAAAGTCAGCATCAATTACAACCACTCGCTTACCCGCCTGCGCCAGCGCCATCCCGAGGTTTGCCGTACAGGTGGTTTTACCAACCCCTCCCTTACCGGAGGTGATCACAATTACACGATTCATAGTAGATGGGGAGTAATCACTAAATATAGATGTCTCAAATACTACTCAAGGGTGCCTAGCTAGTCAGCCATATTCTCACGTTGTGGGCTCATTCAGATAGGCTTGAGCAAATTCATCTGCGATCGCAATGCAGATACTCTCCCCCTCTACATAGGCAACCTCAGGCCGATACTGCTCTGGTTTTCCGGGCGCGCGCGCGACCTTATCGGCAATTCGCAGCTGCGTCGGCTGCATCTGAATCGCCATGATGCGACTTTTTTCATTGCCGCTAGCCCCGGCATGGGCAACGCCTCGCAGCCGTCCCCAGACGACAATATCGCCTTCGGCCACGATTGAGCTGCCAGGGTTAGCATCGCCAACTAGCACGATGGTGCCTGGATGCCGCACTTCTACCCCAGAGCGCAGCGTCGCTTGCAGATAGAGCGGCTCTTCTAGCGCCTGGCCTTCGTCGGTTGAATCTTGCAGATGAGCCAGCGTCGTCTGCTGCTCGACCGAATAGCCGGCGGTGGCGGCGGCTACTGCCGTCTGCCGCCGAGAAGTATAAATTCGCTTAATTTTTAGCTGTGCTTCGTGGAGCACGTCGACAATCTCTTGAATCTGGCGGCTATCGAGTAAGCGATCGCGCGCCACCAGATGAATGCCGGTATTGGGCTGAAAAAAGCGCTCGCTAGAGCTCAGCCGGTGGCGCAACTGCTGTCTGAGATCTTCCCAAATGACCGGATTGCGGCTGTTGTCAGGATCGGGCGGCAGGATTAGCATCAGCCGTCCCCGCTCGCTCTTAAAGCGTACTTGCAGATTAGGGCTGCCATCCCGCCGCTTGATATCTAGGACCGGATCGAGAGAAGCCACTTCTGGATCTAGCAAAGGCTCTGACTCGGCTGAGGCCGCAGCCTCCGCGTCTGAATCTAGCGCCTCGGAACTCAATGCTTCGGCATCTAAATCTGCGGCAAGATCAGCCTCTTGACTTGCAGAAACTTCAGAAGGCGAATCTAAATTGTTGATAGCTGCCATAGAAAAAGCGTCAGGATTCATTCAACGCTACCTACTTAAATGACTGTTTACAAAACAGCGCCCTATTGCCTTAGAACACTATAGAGTGCGACAGCATGATCGCCGCTGTACGGGTCTTAAAAGATACCGATTAATTTCTTTAACTTCACGTTTTTTGTTTAAACCCTAGCCCTTTAAACACTCGCCTTTAAACCAAATCAGAATATGCAGTCGAACGCACGCATGCGCAACTGATCCCAGCTAAGCAATAATAATAAAGACGGCAGACCCATCTTTGAATTTTCTAGCCGGTAGGCTAGTGATGGCCTAGTCTGCAGCATTTTCAAAATTTGCTTCAAAATCTGCCTTTTCTATCAGCCTACCCCTCAACCTAACTACAAGTAGCTCTGTTTTAACCCATCAAGAACGTTTGAATAAAAAAAACTTGAATTTTATATCTAGATTTGGTTAAGCGCACTACCGTTAAGTAGGTATTTGTACCATTTCCCCCGTAGGGTGTATCACGCCTATGCCTAAGCCTTCGTTTAAACCGGTACTAACGCTAGCGATACTACTGGCAATCGCTACGCTGCCGCCAGCTCAAGCAGCGTTTGCTAGAACATCAGCGACGCTCCATCAGACGGCTGCCGCTGACCCGGCGCGCCGCTCGTCCGCTGGCTGGCTTTGGCTGCTGGTACCCGCAGGCGGCTTAAGCATCGCGTTTTGGAAAATTCGCACCGAGGCGAGCTCGGTCGCCCGTAAGGTTGAGGCTACCTCTGGCCTAGCGCCTAATTTAGAGCTAGCAGAGCCCTCTCTCCCCAGCGTGCCTTTAGCCGACAGCTGCGGCACGGCTAGACGCCTGCCAGACGCTGCTACCGCTGGCGTTAGCCAGCCCAGGCGCTCACTGTCGTCTGCCCCCAGCGCGCCCGTGGCAGCTGAGCCCGCCGGTCAGGGCTGGGGCGCAGCCGCCCCCCAGCTGGCTACCAACGTTATTCACCTGAGACAGGCAGCTCACCGGCCAGCCCGTAAGCGCCGCCCAGCTGGCCGTCTATCCGCAGTTCGCCAGCTAGGGTCGCCGCGCGTTGTCGAGCTAAGGCGCTCTGCTAAGTCACCGGCTCGGTCCGCCGGTCGGCCTGCCGTCACCCCGCCTCGCCGACCGCACCAGCCCGGCACTATGGCCAATCGCGCTCACCACCAGCCTGGCAATAGAGCTAACGGTAAATCTGCCAATAAAATCGTTCCGATTCAGCGAGGCAATCAAATTCGCCAGTCGCAGCTGCCCCAGTCAGAGCGGCCAGAACCTTAGCAGTGTCTGACTGGACAGATGGTGACTGGACAGATAGTCACGCTCAGCTTCACGGCCTGCTGCGATCGCGCCCCCTACTTCCGGCTGACAGCCGCATTCTGATTGCTGTTTCGGGCGGCCAAGATTCGCTGTGCCTGGCCAAGCTGCTGAGCGATCTGCAGCCTAAGTGGCGCTGGCAGCTAGCGATCGTACACTGCGATCACCGCTGGCGACCCGACTCGGCCGCCAATGCCGCCCATGTCCAGCAGCTTGCTCGGCAGTGGCAGCTGCCTAGCTTTTGTACCGCTGCCGCTGAGCACCTGTCCAGTGAAGCCGCAGCCCGCGCCTGGCGCTATCAGGTTTTTGCAACGCTAGCGCAGCAGCAGCAGTTTACTCACGTGGTCACTGGGCACACCGCCACCGATCGAGCTGAGACCGTTCTCTACAACCTGCTGCGCGGCAGCGGTTTAGCCGGGCTGCAGTCGCTCACCTGGCAGCGACCACTCAGCCAGGCTGCCGAAGTTCAGCTGATTCGACCGCTGCTGGGGTTCACCCGCGCTCAAACTGGTCACTTTTGCCAGCTTCAGCAGCTGCCCGTTTGGGAAGATGCCACCAACCGCGATTTGAGCTACCGTCGCAACCGCATTCGCCACGAGCTGATGCCCTATTTGCGATCGCACTTCAATCCTCAGGTGGAATCAGCGCTGGCGCAGACCGCTGAGATTTTTAGCGCAGAGCAAAACTACCTAGACGCTCAGACCGAGCAGCTCTATCAAGCGATTGTTCAGCTAGAAGCAGCGTCTAAAACCTGGTGCATCAGCCGCACTCAGTTTCGGGCCGCCCCGCTAGCCCTGCGCCGTCGGCTGGCCCGCCGCGTCTTACTCGCCGCCCTTCCCCAGGTCCCCCAGTTTGAGCATATTGAGAAACTGGTCAGGCTAGCTGAGCAGCCAAACCGCAGCCAAACCGATCCTTTCCCCGGCGGTCTGATCGCTCGCGTCGAAAATTCACTCATCCTAATTGCGCCAGGCTGATTGAGCCAAATGCCTTTACCTATCCTGCTGGCCGTCTCCCGCCTCCCCCAATACCTGATAAGATCGTCCCGTCCCTTCTAGCCTCAATCGTCTTGGGTGTAGAACTTCGCAGCTACGTTTACATTGACCGACTTCAACAGCAGCACGCAGCCTACATTGGGACCGTTTCCATTGGCTTTTTACCGCTCCCAGGCGATGCCTCTCTCTGGATTGAGATCTCTCCCGGTATAGAAATCAACCGCATCACAGATGTAGCGCTAAAGTCCGCCGTCGTGCGTCCAGGCGTACAGATGGTGGAACGCCTGTATGGCGTTTTAGAAATTCACTCCGGCAATCAGGGTGAGGTCAAAGCAGCTGGCCGCGCCATTTTAGACGCGCTTGGGGTAGATCGGCGCGACTGCTTAAAGCCGCGCATTGTCTCTAGTCAGGTCATTCGCAACTTAGACCCGCACCATGTGCAGTTAATTAACCGCACCCGACGCGGTCAGATGATACTGGCTGGGCAAACCCTATATGTCCTAGAAGTCGAACCGGCAGCCTATGCGTCGCTGGCTGCTAACGAAGCGGAAAAAGCAGCGCTGATCAATATCTTGCAGATCTCATCTATTGGTAGCTTTGGCCGCCTGTATCTAGGGGGCGAAGAACGCGATATCTTAGCGGCTGCGGCTGCCGTCGAGGCCGCTATGGAAAGTGTGCAAGGCCGGGCTCAGAACATGCTGCGGCTGGAATAGCCAGCGCGATTGGCCTGTCCCTCAGGCGGATCTAGAGAAGCTGATAGCGGCGCTGCGTTGAGGCGGGCATCAGCCCAAAAGAAACCGGAACTTTAACCATTTTTTCATACTACTCATCTTCAACTTCAAGTTTTTAGTCACTTGGACAGTTTTTGATCCGTTTCAATAACATTAGTCTTAAAGTTAAAAATAATTCTGATGTTGAGAGACGGTTCTCAGCGCTAGGGGCTTATACGCCTTAGGCAGCTACTTTAAGCTTTTTCTTTCTGTAGAATTTTCTTCTGTATTGCCTACTCTCTAAGCGCTTTGACACTACTGACGCAAACAATTGCCTCAGCTCTTCTAACGATATACCTCTACTAGCGGGCAGCGCTAATGTTGGATCCCAAAGTTTTAGCGGAATATGACTCGACGCTATCAAAGCTTGACGAGGGTGCGGTTAAAGAACGGATCGAACTCTTCGAGATCTTTATGAAGCTATACGATCAAAATCGCGCCCTATTGGACGAAATTCTATCAATGGAACGGACGCTGCCAAACCAGCGCGTGGGTGAGATGGCCGCTCGCTACGTGCAAGGCGTCGTCACCAGCAGTCAAACTTATTTGGTCAGCAACCTGGCTACCGGCCGATCTCAGCCTTTCCTGGCCGAAGACAGGACCTGGTCGCTCGGACGCGATCCGCGCCAGTCGGATTTGGTCATTCCTGATAAGCGCCTCTCTCGCTGCCATGCGGCCATTCAATATGGCAAAAAAGGATTTATCATTTCCGACCTAGAGAGCACTAACGGCACCTACGTAAACGGCAAGCTGGTAAAGCGGGTCTGCCCGCTCAAAGATGGCGATCGCATCCGCCTCGGCAGCCTAACCTTTCATTTCTACGCCTTTGATCCAAGCCCCAACGCCTCGCTGGCACCCTCTGGCCTAGATTTGGCCAAGTCTCAGCTCGCAGACCTGGCCGATGCTGCCGATACGCCGGCCGTTAGCCCCAGCTAGAGGCGCTGAGGCAAAAACCTTGGGGATTTGCTCAGAAATGAAATACCCGCAGATCGAGTTTCGACGCCGCTCAACGCTCAAAACTGGCAGGTTGAGCGTTCATGTCTTGGCCTTTTAGTCTGTAGACCCTACGCTCTGCTTGCTTTTAGCTTTGTCATCGGAGCGCTTAGCTGCTGCTGGTGCCTCTTCAGTCGCTGCTGCCGGGGCTTCACTACCAATGCCAAGCGCCTGCCGCACCTGCTGCTCGACCTGCTGAGCAAACTCAGGCTTTTCTGCTAGGTAGCGAATGGCGTTGTCTCGTCCCTGACTGATATTGTCACCGTCGTAGCTGTACCAGGCTCCTTTGCGCACAATCACACCGGTTTGCTCCGCAAGATCGACGATGCAGCCCAGGGTCGAGATGCCCTGACCAAAGATGACATCAAACTCAGCAATGCGAAAAGGCGGCGCTACCTTGTTTTTGGCAACTTTTACCTTAGCCCGAATACCGTATTCTTCGGTACCTTTCTTCAGCGTTTGAATGCGACGAATATCTAGCCGCACAGAGGCATAGAATTTGAGCGCGTTGCCGCCCGTGGTGGTCTCGGGATTGCCGTAGGAAATGCCAATTTTGAGTCGCAGCTGATTGAGAAAAACGACGGTGCAGCCCGATTTACCAATATTGCCGGTAATTTTGCGCATTGCCTGGCTCATCAGACGTGCCTGCAGGCCGACGTGCGCATCGCCCATTTCCCCTTCAATTTCAGCCCGAGGCACCAGCGCTGCAACAGAGTCAATTACCACAATGTCGATAGCGGAGGAGCGCACCAGCTGATCGACAATCTCTAGCGCCGCTTCTCCCGTGTCTGGCTGAGAGACGAGCAGATTTTCAATATCGACGCCGAGCGCTCCTGCATAGACCGGATCGAGCGCATGTTCGGCATCGACAAAGGCCGCGACGCCGCCCTGCTTTTGTACCTCTGCGATCGCATGCAGCGCCAGCGTCGTTTTACCTGAGCTCTCAGGTCCGTAAATTTCTATCACCCGTCCCTTGGGCAGCCCTCCCCCGAGCGCCAGATCCAGTGTGAGCGCGCCGGTCGGAATCGTTTCAACCCGCATCCGCGCGGCATCGCCTAGCCGCATAATGCTGCCCTTGCCAAAATTGCGCTCAATCTGATTGAGCACCATTGTCAGGGCCTTTTGGCGTTCTGAATTTTCGGTGGAAGTCTTTGCCATACTCAGTGCAGGAATAGGGTGCAGGGATAGGTGTAGGAATAGAACGACTTGTGCCCGTGGGCTTGCCTATAGCCTTGCCCACGGCCTGTCCATGGTCTTGCCCACAGTGTAGGCGGCAGTGCCGCAGCAGGCAACGCTAGCCTCAAAAAGCAGATTCCGCTAGCCTAAGCTATCTGGCGCGCTTTTATTTAGACTAAGCGATATGGGTAAATTTTACATACACATGTACTATAAAACGAGACTGGTTTCCAGCAAAACTGGTTTCCGAGTTTGACGAATCACCTATGCCCCTGTCTCTTTCTAAGCTGCGCGACGGTGCGCTGAGCGTTGCCGGCCTGACTGACTATATTCAGCTCCTGCTAGAGGCTGATGAGCGACTGCGACAGCTGTGGGTCATCGGCGAGGTTTCTAGCGCTAAGACTCACGCTAGCGGCTGCTTCTTCTCACTGCAGGAGCCAGACGGCTCAGCCACCGTCAGCTGCGTGGTTTGGCGATCGCAGCTGCAGAAACTGTCAGCAATGCCGGCGGTGGGCGAGCAGGTGATTGTGCTAGGACAGGTGCGGCTCTATCCCAAGCGGGGCAGCTATCAGCTGAGCGTATGGCAGGTACTGCCCGCCGGCGATGGTCTTAAAGCGCTGCGCTACCGGCAGCTGCGGCAGCGGCTAACGGCTGAGGGCCTGTTTGATCGCGATCGCAAGCGAGCGCTGCCGCCCTATGTGGATACGGTTGCCGTTGTGACCTCACCTCAGGCTGCTGCCTGGGGCGATATTCAGCGGACGCTGCTGCAGCGACATCCGGGGCTGCATGTCCTCCTCTCGCCGGCGGTTGTGCAAGGCGAGCAGGCACCCGCTTCAATCGAGCAGGCCGTCGCTCGCGCTGTCCGCGATGGGCGCGCTCAGGTTTTGCTGCTGGCTCGCGGCGGCGGGGCAACTGAAGATTTAGACTGCTTCGACGATGAGCGCGTCGTGCGGGCGATTGCCACCTGCCCTATTCCTGTGGTTACCGGCATCGGGCACGAGCGCGATGAATCGCTAGCCGATTTGAGCGCCGATATTTGTGCCCATACGCCAACGGCGGCGGCTGAAGCTGCGATCGCCTCTTTGAGCGAGCTGCGCAGCGAGCAAATTTACTGGCTACAGCAGCTCATGCAGTGCGTTGGCGATCGGCTACAGGCAGACTATCGCACCGTTCAGCTGCTGCACAGCCGGCTCCAGCAGCTGCGTCTCGACCGGCAGGTAGCACAGGAGCAAAAAAGCCTAGCTTGGCAGCAGCAGCGGCTACAGCAGTGCCTCATTCAGCGGCTACAGCAGGCCCAGCAGCAGCAGCAGCGCCTGCGTGAAACGCTAGCAGCGCTAGATCCAGACGCAGTTTTGCGACGAGGCTATGCCCTCGTACGACAGACCTCAGGTGCGATCGCTACCCAGGCTGATACCCTGGCAGTGGGTGAGCTGCTCTCAGTTCAGCTGGCTCAGGGGCAGCTTTATGTCAGAGTTGCGGATGAGCCAGCCTCGGAGGCCCCCCCCGGTGCTGATGAGTAATGTCCAAACCAATTCCCCTTTGTGCTGTTTGCCTGTGCTGTTCGCCTGTGCTGTTTGCTCTATACTGCTGCGCCTAACTGCTATGCCTAACTCACCTGCTACTGACAGCTGGACCTATGAAGCTGCGATCTCCGAAGTAGAAGCCATTGTGACTCAGCTTGAAACGGGCGAACTGCCGCTAGCTGAGGTCTTCGAGCGGTTCACTCAGGCCGTACAGCAGCTCAAGCAGTGCGACACTTTTTTGAAAGATAAACAGACCCAGGCCAAACTTTTATTAGAAACGCTGAGCGACGAGCGCTGAGCGCTCAATTGACCATGCTCTGTGTTTCCCTTGCTTGCATCCGCGCCAAATCAGCCCGCTAGTCTTGCCAAATCGGCAGCAGCGCCGTCAGCAGCGTTCCGTCTGCCAGACTGCTGACGGTCAAAGCTCCCCCAAACTGATGCAGCAGCTGCTTTGCCAGCGTCAGTCCTAAGCCTGAGCCTCTAACCCCCTGCGTGGCGGCGGCGGAGCCACGATAAAACGCCTCAAACACCAGCGGCAGCTCGGCTTCTGTGATACCTAGGCCGGTATCTTTAATTTTCAGCGCTACCTGTGCCGCCGAATGCTGCTCAGCCGTCACCCAGACCTGCCCGCCTTCGCTGGTGAACTGAATGCTGTTGTTCAACAAGCTGATCAAAGACTGTTTGAGATAGGGCTCAATCCCGCTGATGGGGGGTAAATTGTTCGGAATGGTATAGGCCAGCATGACATTGCGCTCTCGCGCCAGCGGTTGATAGGTGCTGACCATACCCGGCACGATATCAGCAAGCTGCAGCGGCACGGCTGCATAGGTTTGATTTTGCAGCTGCAGCAGCTCAAAGACGCTGTTAATCAGCGCGCTCTGACGCTCACATTCGCTGCTGATCATTTCTAGATAGCGCTGGCGCTGGCTCGGCTTAAGCGTTTGCGAGTTGAGTAGCGTCAGTGCCGTCTTGATGGTGGTTAGCGGCGTGCGCAGCTCTTGCTCAGCATTTTGAATCAGACGGCGCATCGGGTCAGCAAGCGGCGCTGCAAGCTCAACAGCGTCTGCAGGGAGCTCAGCCTCATCAGCGGCCTGCGGCTGAGCGTGAAACTGCCAGCTTAAAAAGGCATCCGTCAAACTATCAGACAGCGACTGAGGCAGCGCTGCCAGCGGGGCCTGCGCCAGGCTCAGCCGATCGCTGCGCGGGTTAGCTTCAACAATCTGCTGCAGTCGACGCATCAGCGACTGAGCCACCTTCAGCGTCAGCGAGCTATACAGCGTCAGGTCGCGACGCTCATTGGCAGCCATTTCGCGCCGAGCCAGCAGCGTACAGACAAACTCATCGGCGACAATCAGCAAAAGATATTCACCCTTGAGGTCGGGCAGGGGAGGGATAGTTGCCACCAGCTGTGCCTGATCGGTCTGGGTTAGCCCCGTGCTGCCTATGCAGTAAAGCTGAGCCGCCGAGTGCGATCGCAAATAGCGTGAGAGATCGTCCCACCAGGCCGCATCCTTAGGCAGCTTGACCCAGAGCGTCACCGACAGCTGCTGGGCAATCAAAAAGTCAACCGTCAGCTGGACGATACGCTTAAAGCCGCGCGGCGTCGTTTGATAGCCAGCGGGCATCGGCATGGCATCTAGAAAGGCGCTGTACAGAGACAGACTGGCATTGGGAACAGGCATGGGTTTGAGACAGCCGGTCGCGGATGGCTGGGGCAACGCTTCTGTAGCTTGTATCAAATTTTCTCAATTCGTCAAGCGATCTCATAGAGTTTTCGCCTAACCTGATTCATCAAAGGACTAAGCGAGCCGCTGCTTAAGCGCCATTTCAGCCTGCTCGCGATCGTCAAAATGAATTTTTTCAGTGCCTAGAATCTGATAGTCCTCATGCCCTTTACCGGCAATCAGAATGCCGTCTCCTGGCTGTGCGGTCAGAACGGCTGCGCGAATCGCCGCTGCGCGATCGCAAATCACCTGATCGTCATCCAAAGGGCCTTCAATCCCTGCTACCACATCGTCTAGGATGCGCTGCGGATCTTCGGTACGGGGATTGTCGGAGGTGATGATAGCGCGGTCTGAGAGGCTGTAGGCAATGCGTCCCATCTGCGGCCGCTTGGTGCGATCGCGATCGCCACCGCAGCCAAATACGCAAATTAGCCGTCCCGAGATAAAGGGCCTTGCCGCCCGCAGCGCGTTATCGAGACTATCCGGCGTGTGGGCATAGTCGACAATCACGCTGATATCTTGACCCGGCGATGCCTGCACCCGCTCCATACGGCCAGGCACCCCGGCAAACTGCGGCAGCGCCGAGACCATTTGCTCGAGGCTAACCCCCAAATGCAGCGCCGCCCCCACCGCTGCCAGCAAATTCTCTAGGTTGAACTGACCTACCAGCGGTGAGGTAAAGGCCGCCTGCCCCACGGGCGTATGCAGCAGGCCGCTAACGCCCGTGGGAGAATAGCTCAGATCTTGGGTATAGAGATCGGCGCTGGTATCCTCGATGCTGTAAGTCCAGGCGCGATCGCGCAGCCGCTCTAGCAGCCGCTGGCCGTAGGCATCTTTGGCATTCACTATGGCGCGCCCCTGCAGGTAGTCTGGGCCAAACAGCAGCGCCTTCGCTTCAAAATAGTCGTCTAAGTCTTTGTGATAATCGAGATGATCCTGCGTCAGATTCGTGAAAACCGCCACCTCAAACTGGCAGCCCCAAACTCGCCGCTGGGCCAGCGCGTGCGAGCTCACTTCCATGACTAGATTTTGACAGCCAGCCGCTGCGGCCTCAGACAGCTCTCGCTGCAGCTCAACCGGAAAAGGCGTGGTATGAACGGCGGTGCGCTGATGGCCGGGCCAGCGCGTGTAGAGCGTACCTAGCAGGCCCGTGGTTTGATCTGCCTGATTGAGAAAATACTCAATCAGATGCGTGGTTGTGGTTTTGCCATTAGTGCCGGTGACGCCAACCATCTTTAGCCGCTGGCTGGGCCGACCGTAGAAGGCCGCTGCGACTTCTGCCCCTGCTCGGGTCATATCGGCCATTGGAATTAGCAGCGCCTCTCCCTCAGCGGGTCGCGCTGCCAGCGCCTGCGGCGAAACCAGCGCCGCGATCGCACCGGCTGCGATCGCGCTTGACCAAAACTCGCCGCCGTCAACCCGCGTGCCCGGCATACCAATAAACAGATCGCCCGGCTGGCAGGCGTGCGAATTCGTACAGAGCCCCTTCACCGCTTCATCCCAAGCTGGATGCTCAGAGAGCTCGGTCGAGCCAATCTCTGGCGGCAGCTTAGCCCACAAATCTCGCAGCTTCATGTCAGCAACTCCTCACAAACTCAAATTGCGATTATTCTGCCTCAAAGGGCCCTAAATATGTCTGTATCATTTGTGCCAACCGAGGCAGTGGCGCGCGCGGTGAGAGCCGAGGCAGTGGCTGCTCTGTCTCAGTTTCACCCTGCTCAATCACCCGACACAGCACTGGAATTTCATACTGATACTTGGCAAACCAGTCTGGGTTTTGCGTAATGTCGCGCACCTCTAGCGGCACCGGCAGCGGTGCTAGCTGGTCTAGCTTTTCATGCAACCCTTCACAGAGATGACAGCCAGGTTTGCTGTAAAGAACGAGTCGAGGCATGGCGCAATCGCCGCACTGCGGCAAGCTAATCAGCAAATCTAGCCTAAACCGTTCAGCAGCACGCCTGATCAGGCCGCAAAAATATCACTAAAGATAAAACTTCATTAAGTTTTATTAGGCTATACTCCTACCTTATTTAGCAGACGCTCGATTGCTCGGCGATCCCTGCGTTTGGCCGGTTCGGTTAATCCCCACTATTCCGATCGGGATTAGGGTGTTTTATCGGCTACGATGGGACATGTGACAAATCTCGAGCTGTTTTGCCGTTTCAAACAGCAACAAGGAGACTATGGTTCAATGCATCGAAGCTCTCCAGCGAGAGCAAGCATATCAGGTTAATCTCGATTGGCTCAATCGGGCATTCGCGACCGCTAGCCCGCAAGAAATCTTAGCCTGGTGTTTAGAGAATATACCGTCTGGGCTTGTGCAGCTCTCCTCATTTAGCACGCTGACGATTGCCCACATGCTTAAGCGCGACCTGAAGGCCAACGTGCCGGTGGTTTTTCTAGATACGCTGCATTTGTTTCCCGAAACGCTAGAGACGATGCGACAGGCCAGTGCTGAGTATGATCTAGACGTGCATATTTTTCACGCCAGAGGCCTTCACAGCCGCCAGGCTTTTGCCCGTCGCTATGGCGATCGGCTGTGGGAGCACAATATCAATCGGTTCTACGAGCTCACCAAGATTGAACCCATGCAGCGCGCCTTTGACGAGCTCAACGTCACTGCTTGGATTACCGGCAGACGCCGCGACCAGTCTGAAACGCGAGAGCAAATGCCTATCTTTGAGCGCGATCGCAGCGGTCTGCTCAAGATAAATCCGCTCGCCAACTGGACTAAACAAGACCTTTGGAAATACATCGTCGAAAACGACGTGCTCTACAATCCACTCTACGATCGCGGCTATAGCAGCATTGGAGATGAGCCGCTAACCACACCGACATCCACTGGCGAAGACGAGCGCGCTGGTCGCTGGCGCGGCAGTGAAAAGACGGAGTGCGGTATTCATCTGTAGGTTGAGGAATGTCTCTCGAGCGCCAACATTTAGCGGCCTAAAGTCAGTATGGTCTAGCAAAAATCAGCCCGTTATCCCTGTAAAACCACCTGGGATAGCGGGCTTTCTATGATTATTCTATTAATTTTTGTTTCTTTAGAAATGATCTCAAAAACTTTAGGAATATTTGAAAAATAAATATGAATTGAGAGATTCCGGCAGATGCCCACCGCGTAGTATTTAGAAGCAGCTAATCTAAAGCCTCAAGAATATTCTCAAGATATTTTTATCGAGATATTTTATGAGAGCAAATCAGCAATAAAGCCATCTTAAAATAGCTAATTCCTCCTGAATAGTCATTAATTTGGAGAGCTTCTGATGAAAAAGCGTCTCAGAGTCTATCGTACCTTTTTGACCGGCATTTTAATTGGATTATTTTACGTTATTCTCGTCAGCGAAAAAGGGATCGGCGTTCCGCCATCACTAGAGTGGGTTTACATCCATAATTTAATCGATCAGAAGATATTTGTCTTGATATTTTCAGGGATCTTAGGCGGCGTTCTATACACCATCATGGTAGATGGCAGAGTCGAACTGCCTCGCTTTGTTGATGAGGATGCAAATAGCTTTGAAGCAGGCTTATTTGGAGATATTTTGCTTGGTATCGCTGGCGCTTTAGTCGTTGGCTTGTTTACCTCTGACAGCACAGAATTGCTAGAGGAGCCAGCACTAGTACTAGCTGCAAAAGGTATCATTGGTGGCTACGGCAGCAAAGCACTGATGAGTTTAGCGCTGCATAAATTTATCAATCGCGTAGATAAATTAGAGGCAGAGAAAGAAGCTGCTCTTGAGCAGCGAGAAGCGCTGGCTCAAGAGGTAGTACAGCTAGAGGCCGAGAAGCAAGACCTGTGGCAAGGCGCTCAGCTGATCAATCAGCTCAATGAACAACTTGAGCACGGTATCCCCACAGATTCATTAACTCAGCTTCAGCACAGCATTCGGCAAGCCCCTCAACCGGTCAAAAATCAGGTCTTCAAGGTTGCTAAAGAGTTCCGACATCTAGGCAGTCGATCTGAAGCAATGCGCGATCGCATTCAGCGCATGATACCTATATTCGAAGCGCTCGTCAGTGGCGATCCCTATAACCATCAATATCATGCACAGCTAGCTTTTGCGAATAAAGATGCAACTCAGCCCGATATTGACCAAGCCTTGAATCACCTCAATCAGGCCATCGACTTGCGTGGGGTCGTTGAAAAGGCAGATACGTGGAAATATGACCTCAATCGAGCGATTGTCAGAATTCAAAAGACACTCGCAGAAACCGGTAGCTTCGTCTCTAATCCTGTAACCCGCGATAAAATTACAAACGACTTGCTAACCGTTGCAAAAACAAGAGGGCTTTCAAGGGTTTTAGAAGAGGCCAAAGCTCATCAGATTGCTAACCCCATTGTCAATTGGCTGCAGCAAAATCGAAATGCCTTAGAGCAGCGACCGGACGCTAAAGACTTGCTAGGTAGCCTTCTATCGACACGACCCATAAGCAAATCAAGCGCTGTAGAGAGGCTGCAATCACTTACCTCGCCCGAAGCACTCGCCAACTCTAGAAATCTACCAGCGCCGATAGGTCGCGCAGTCAATGGGCGAGAATACAACACTGTAGATCTGATCAAAGACACACTACAGCAGCACATTCAATCAGCCATCCCAATTAGAGCTTTACCCCAGGAAGCCGCTACAGACGTACGGATAGGACTTGGC
>JAAHIA010000120.1 GCA_010671975.1 Leptolyngbya sp. SIO4C1
GATTGAAGGTGTCTCATTCAAAGATGGTATTCGAGCTGAGGAGACTGATACTGATTTAGACCCGTTGCAGAAGGTCGCCTGATGATGCTAGATACACCACATTTGACAATAACTCCAGAGCGGATCGGCTTAGCATATTCCCAAATAATGCCATCATCAGTATTCGTAAGCGCCAAGGTTTTGACATGCTCAGAGTCAGGATACAAATCGATAATCCTAGAAACAATCCGATCTGAAAGGTTTTCGTCCAAGAGCAGTTTCACAGCGATGGCACAAATAGCTTTTTCTCACGGTCAGCTGCAAAAGCAAGACAAGCTTTGATGTCTTCTGAAGTGAGTTCAGAAAAATCCTCCAAAATTTCTGCTTCAGTCATCCCACCTGCTAGATATTCCAGGATGTCATACACGGTGATTCGCATTCCTCGAATACATGGCTTACCACTACGTTTTCCAGGCTCAATTGTGATGATGTCTTGGTAGTTCATAGTGCCGCAGTTAGTAGGGATTCCACCTTCATCCATCATATCGTTAATAACCCGGAGGGCGTTGAAATCTACCAACAACCTGATCAATTTGTTGAGCGATCGCCAATAACTCCATTTCGCGCCATCGCTTGCCTACTATCTGCAGGCCAATGGGCAAACTGGTTTGCGTCTGGCCAACTGGAATCACCACAGCCGGATGGCCGGTTAGGTTAAAGGGCATGGTATAAGCGCCGTTGGCAGCACTGTGAGGATAGGACCTGCCATCAATATCGATGGCACTCCAATCAGCCCGGTGGGTAAAGGCTGGCGTGGCGGCCACTGGCACTAGCCATGCATCCCATGCGGCTAAGGCTTGGTCGAGCTGTGCTATAAAGCGATCGCGCTCCGTCAGCGCCTCGTAATATCCCCGCAATGACAGTGACGAGAACTCCTTGAAAGCCTGTAACGGATTGACCAACTGCCGGAGAGCCGGATCGCCCTGGGTCAATTCACGCCAGAGTACTCTCATAGATTTACCTATTGCTGTGGGGGTTAGCGGCTGCGCGTAGCGAAACGTATATATCGCTATTTGGTTGTAGAGCGCTTGAGCGGCGGCCCAATCAAAGGCAGCCGGAGCCCAATTATTCACCCTCGCCCCCGCTGTCACGAGCTCGTCTATTGCTGTGCGGAGGGTTTTCTGAATGTCTGCCGCCACCGGTACCCGAAAATCATCGGCCCAGGCAATCCGTAGCTCACTCAAAGGGCGATGTTCTGCTGGTTCAGCGGGGACAGGTGGCACATCAGGCTGACGCGGATCAGGCCCCGCAATGAGTTCAAAGCACAATCGCAAATCTTCGACCGATCTGGCTAGGGGGCCGGGTACAAGCATTTGGCGAATGCAGGCAGGCTGACCAGGCACTTCGAGAATGTGCCCTGCTAATGAGACCCGGCGATCAGTGGGTTTTAAGCCATAGATGCCGCAAAAGTGTGCGGGTTGACGAATTGATCCGGCAATGTCGCTGCCGACATCCAGCGCTGAGAGTCCGGCGGCGATCGCGGCAGCACAGCCACTCGAACTGCCTCCCGTCGTGTAGTCAACATTCCAGGGATTATTGACCCTTGGAAAGATATCGTTAATCCCCTGATACGTACCGTTTACATCAGACGGATTGGTCTTGCCGATGAGGATAGCTCCCGCTGCCCGCAAGCGCGCCACCACAGTGGCATCCTGATCTGGCACATAATTTTTGAGGGGTAAGTAACCTGCCGTGGTGCGGAGTCCCGCCGTTTCAAAAAAGTCTTTGATGGTGATGGGAACACCATGAAGGGCTCCCCAGTTTTCCCCCTTTATTAAGGCTTCATCGGCTTCCTGGGCGCGAGCGCGAGCTTTCTCCTCATTAAGAGTGCAAATTGCATTGAGCTGACCATTGTGCTGAGCAATTTGAGCGAGATAAGCGTCAAGGAGTTCGACCGACGACAGGGTGCGATCGCGGATCATCTGAGCAAGTTGACAAGCTGAGGCAAAACCCAGATCACTCATAGCAATGTTGCCCTCGAGAAGGCTAACGTCTGAATGTTGATAAGTGGTGACAACTTAACAATAAACACTCCGCTGGCAACCTCTATTCTATACCGCCTAATGGATAAAGTTGAGTTTAGATATTTGCCGAAAATTCAGATCCACAGACTAAGTAGGCAAGACAAAAGCCTCAGCTATCATAGTTTGAGATATGTCCGCCATATAAGCAATCAATTAAATGACACTATCTAAATAAACATGTTGAAAAGCATAGTGATAGTACCCTCAAGGGTACTTAAGTAATCTTGAAAAAAAGATTTATTCTCGAGATAAGTCTGCAACCTAGACTAAGCCTACTGAAACATTAATCATCGTAAAAACGGCAATAAAGGAGAGAAAATGGCAAACCTAAAATTAATTTCGCTTGAGTGCAAAAAAACTGAAGATTGGAGCGGCGCTGATGAACCATATTTGCGTGTAAATGGGAACAATGTTTGGGGTCCCATTAGCTTAAATAATGGTCAATCTGCAACTGTTGACAGAACTGTTGAATTTTCACAAACTGCTGAAATTGCACTGTACGATCAAGATGTTGGCAGTTGGTTCGATACAGATGATCATTTGGGAACCCTAGCAGCCAATACCGATCAAGTAGGTCAAGGGGAGCAGAGAGGAAGATTCAACAAAGACGGGGCGGACTATACTTTGACTTGGGAGGTACTTGCCTAGTTAACTTTTGTCGCGACAAATAGCGTTCTCCGCTTCATGGGTAGCTCACTGATCTGCTCGTCGAGCGATATCAGTGGGCTGCATATGGCTGGGGCCACTAGATAACGTCCAACTATAATAGCGTCATACTCTGCTCCAAAATTATGATGCTATTGTAGTCGGCCATGCAGAGCCGATGATTGTCATTAATTCACAGAGACTCTCACCGAAGTTCTCAGAATCATGGTCGATCGCTCCCAACACCACATCTGTGCTTGCAGCTTTCCTACTACTCCAAACATTTGGATAAAGTCGAGCTCAGCAAATAACTTTTATCCGGTCGGGCGCAGCGACTTGTTATGCGGCTGGCGAAGAGGTTTAGAAATGATTTTCCTACCACTTGTTACTTGTCGTTTCTGCAAGTCATCACAAATAGCCTTCAAATCATAATTGAATGCTTTTGCATGTTCCTCTCAAATTCTGTAGATTTCTTCTAAGATCTCATCTCTCCACATTTCTAAACTCCCATTAACTCGTAGGATGTACAAATTGTGGGCAACTCATACCCAGCATCAAAACTAATCTGAGCCAGCTTTTTCTGGATTTGAGCGTTTGCGATATGTTTACAGTTCCACGTTAGCAAATAGTCCAAACCATAGATTTCCGACGCTTGCGGGTCGACTAGCTCCAGCTCCCAGCTTCGGGGAGGTTCAACAAGGCGGTGACTCTCTCCGAAGCGTCTGAACAAGTCTCTTTCAGTCGATCAGATGGCAGGCCACAGAGTGCCCCGGCTCAGCTTCTTTAAAGACCGGCAGCTCGTGACGGCATTCGGGCATGACGTAGGGGCAGCGCGTATGAAACCGGCAGCCCGGCGGCGGCTCAAGCGGACTGGGCACATCGCCGCTGAGAATAATCCGCTCGCGTTTCGCCTCCAGCGCCGGGTCGGGAATCGGCACGGCTGAGAGCAGCGACTGCGTGTAGGGATGCAGCGGCGTCTCATACAGGCTGACGCGGTCGGCCAGCTCGACAATCTCGCCCAGGTACATGACCGCCACGCGATCGCACAGGTGACGTACCACGCTCAGGTCGTGCGCAATAAACAAATAGGTCAGCCCCAGCTGCTGCTGCAGGTCCTGCAGCAGGTTCACCACCTGCGCCTGAATGGAGACATCCAGTGCCGCAATCGGCTCGTCACCCACGATGAATTCTGGGCTAGCCGCCAGCGCCCGCGCGATCGCAACCCGCTGTCGCTGCCCACCCGAAAACTCATGCGGGTAGCGGTGGTAGTGCTCTGGGCTGAGGCCAACGATATCGAGCAGATGAAGAACGCGATCGCGTTTGGCTTTACCCTGGGCCAGCTCATGCACCGCCAGCGGCTCACCCACCAGGCTGCCTACCGTCATGCGCGGATTCAGCGAAGCGTAGGGGTCTTGAAAGATCATCTGCATCCGCTGCCGCTGCTGGCGTAGCGCCTCGCCCCGCAGGGCGGTGAGTTCGACCGCTTCAAAATAAACGCGGCCAGCGGTGGGCCGCTGCAGCTGCAAGATAGCGCGGCCCGTGGTGCTCTTGCCGCAGCCCGACTCACCCACCAGGCCCAGCGTCTCCCCGGCTTGAATCGTAAAGGTGAGGCCATCGACCGCGCGCACTTTAACCACCTGACGCTGCCAGAGCAGCCCCCGCCTCACCGGAAAGTGAACCTTGAGATTGTCGACCCGAATCAGCGGCTGAGACATCGTAAATTGCTCTCAAACTTATCTCATAGAGGGGGCTCAAAGACGGGCCTGTCGCGCCGCTGCCAACACTTCGTCGCCGCGCGGCTGCACCCAGCAGGCCACCTGATGCGCCGTACCGACCGGCTCTAGCGACGGGTCGGTCTTACGGCAGCGGTCGATCACGTAGGGGCAGCGCGGCGCAAACGGGCAGCCGGTCGGGTAGTTCACCAGGTCGGGGGGATGACCGTCGATCGGCTTAAGGTGCGTGCGCCGGGCTTCGTCCAGACGCGGAATGCTCTGCAACAGCCCCAGCGTGTAGGGATGCCGGGGCGCGGCATAGAGCTGCTGCAGCGGCGCTGATTCGACAATCTGCCCGGCGTAGAGCACCAGGATGCGGTCGGCCAGGTTCGCCAGCAGCGACAGGTCATGCGTGATCCAGATGACGGCCATGTTTAGCTCCTGACGCAGCTGCTTGACCAGCGCCACAATCTGGGCCTGAATGGTCACATCCAGCGCCGTGGTGGGCTCGTCGGCAATCAGCAGATTGGGGCTGCAGGCCAGCCCCATGGCAATCATCACCCGCTGACGCATGCCGCCCGAAAACTGGTGCGGATAGTTTTTTAGCCGCTGCGCCGCGCTGGGGATGCCGACGTGGTTCAGGAGCTCAATCGCCCGGTCTGTCGCTTCGGCCTTGGTCAGCTGCAGGTGCAGCCGCAGCGCCTCGGTCAGCTGTCGCCCTATGGTCAGCACCGGATTCAGCGAGGTCATCGGGTCTTGAAAGATCATGGCGATGCGGTTGCCGCGAATGTTTCGCAGCTCCGCCGTCGGCAGCGTCAGCAGGTCCTGGTCTTCGAACCGCACTTCGCCGCGTACGATCTGGCCGGGCGGGCTGGGCAGCAGCCGCAGCAGCGAGAGCATGGTCATACTCTTGCCAGACCCGGATTCACCCACAATGCCGACGGTCTCACCCGCGCTCACCTCAAAGCTGACGTCGTTGACCGCATGGACGGTGCCAGCCGGGGTGTGCAGGTGGGTGGTGAGGTGGCGGACGGAGAGGAGGGGCATGGGGGGAGGAGAGAAGAAAGAAGAGAGAAGAAAGAAGAGGGGGGCTAGCGCTGTTGGGGGTCGAGGGCTTCGCGGAGGCCGTCGCCGAGTAGGTTGAAGCCGAGGACGGTGAGTGCGATCGCAACGCCGGGGAAGGTGGTAATCCAGGGGGCGCGTTTGAAGTAGTCGCGTCCGGCGGCGAGGATAGCGCCCCATTCGGGTGAGGGGGGCTGGGCGCCGAGGCCGAGAAAGGACAGGGCCGAGGCCGAGAGGACGGCGACCGAGACGCCAACGGTGGCGATGACAATGATCGGCGAGAGAATGTTGGGCAAAATGTGGCGAAAAATCAGCCGTCCGTGCCTGGCACCAACGGATTTGGCGGCTTTGAAATATTCTTTGTTTTTTTCGACCAGTACCGCGCCGTAGGCGATGCGGGCATAGAAGGGAATCGAGCTGATGCCGACGGCGATCATGGCGTTGGTCAGGCTGGGGCCGAGCACCGCGACCGCTGCTAGCGCAATCAGCGTTTCGGTAAATGAAAACAGCACGTCCACGGCTCGCATCAAAATCGCTTCGAGCCAGCCGCCCGCGTAGCCAGCCACCAGCCCGACCAGGACGCCCGCCGTCATCGAGATGCCCACCGCAATCATCCCCACCTGCAGCGTCAGCCGCGAGCCGTAGAGAATCCGGCTAAAGAGGTCGCGCCCTAGCTCGTCGGTGCCAAACCAGTAGTCGCCATTGGGCGGCGTCAGCGCCTGGCCTGCACCCATATCGATCGGGTCGTAGGGAGCCAGCCAGGGGGCAAAAATCGCCGTCAGCACCAGCAGCAGACAGATAGCCGCCCCCACCTTAGAACTCGGGCTGCGCAGCAGCACCCGCAGAAAATCGCCAGCGCGACGCCAGCCGGTCAGGCGGTCGACCTGGGAGAGGCTTTCGGTTTGCGATAGGTCTTGAGTCATAGGGCGCCGCTAGCTGTAGTCGATGCGGGGGTCAATCCAGGCATAGAGAATATCCAAGACAATCGATACGGTGACGACAACGGTGGCGAAAACCAGGATGAAGCCCTGAATGGTGGGATAGTCGCGCTGAAAGATCGACTGAATGGCTAAGCGACCAATGCCGTTCCAGGCAAAGACGTTCTCTACCACGATCGCACCGCCCATCATGTAGGTGAACTGCAGCCCCAGCATATTCACGACGTTGATCATGCCGTTGCGAAAGGCGTGGCGCGACAGCACAATCTGTTCTGACAGGCCCTTGGCTCGCGCGGTGCGCATGTAGTCTTGTGAGAACACATCCAGCATGGAAGAGCGGGTCAGCCGCGAGACAGCCGCCGCGTTCGCCAGCCCCAGCGTCAGCGCCGGCAGAATCAGGTTCTTCAGGTCGGTGCCCGACACCGGCAGCCAGCCCAGCCGAATCGAGAACACGTACATCAGCATCAGCCCCAGCCAGAAGCTCGGGATCGAGATGCCCAGGATCGCGCCGGTCATCAGGCCGGTATCAATCCAGGTGCCGCGCTTGTAGGCGGCAAAAAAGCCGGCCGTCACGCCGACCAAAATTGTTACTACCAGGCTACTCAGCGCCAGCAGCAGCGTATTCGGCAGCCGCACCAGCAGCAGCTCAAGCACCGGCTGATTGCCGCGAATCGTGGTGCCAAAGTCGCCCTGCAGGATGCGCCCCATGTACAAGAAATACTGCTCGTAGAGGGGACGATCGAGGCCAAGCTGATGGCGAATCTGCTCGAGCTGCTCTGGCGTTGTCGACTGCGACTGGGCAAACATAATCTGCACCGGATCGCCCGGCACCAGATGAATCAGCAGGGTCACGGCAATCGTCGTCACCCAGATCGTAAACAGGCCGCTGAGAATACGCTTGACGATATAGCGGGGCATGGAGGTTTAAGAACTCAGCCGCACATCGTTGAACAGCGGCCGGTTGAACGGCCCAATCTTGAAGCCATCGACGTTTGAGCGCGCCGTGTAGATCCACAGCCAGCCAGGCGTGTAGAGCGGCACATGCACCGCATTTTCTAGCAGATACTGCTGCGCGTCTTGCACCGCCGCCAGCCGTGCCTCTGGGTCAACCGTCGTGCGGGTCTCGTCTAGGAGCGCGTCTAGCTCGGGCGTCTGGTAGCCGCTATAGGCCCCGGGCGAATGCCACAGCTGATGCAGAATATCCGGGTCGTACCAGGCCCAGCCCATCATATCGAAGGTGCTCTCGCCGCTGTCGGTTTCGTTTTCCTGCTTCACCCGCGCGTTCATCGTCCCGATATCCATCGTTTCAATATCGGCTTCGATGCCCACCTGCTGCAGCTGATTTTGGAAGACCTGCACCATTTTCTCGCGGTTGCCGCCCACCCAGGTCAGCATCGTCACCTGCAGCGGGTTGTCTGGCCCATAGCCCAGCTCTGCCAGCAGTGCCTGCGCCTGCTCAGGGTCGTGCTCATAACCGTGCTCGGCGCAAAACGCCTGATCGTTGCCCAGCACGCCGCGCGCCACCGTGCAGTGCTCTCGCTTCACCACGTCGCCAAAGACAAGGTCGATCGCTGCATCGGGGTCAATCGCATAGGCAACCGCCTGCCGGGCACGAATATCGTCGAACGGCGGCCGCGAGACGGTGAACTCAAAAAAGACGTTCTGGCCGGTCTTTTCGGCCACGTAGTTGGTTAGCGAGTCGTCGGCCTCAATCGCCGCTAGCTCCTCCAGCGGCGGCTCGGCAATCACGTCTAGCTCGCCGGTCTGCAGGCCCGCCAGCCGCGTCTGCGGCTCTGGAATTTGCCGAATCACCAGCTGGTTGAGATAGGGCGCACCGTCGTTTTCGATCGGGCGACCAAAGTTTTGATAGTTCTCGTTTTTCTCTAAGACAATCTCGTCACCCTTGGTCCAGCTCACCAGCTGCCAGGGGCCGGTGCCGACCGCAGCGCTAACGCCAAAGTCATCGCCCAGCTCTTCAGCGCTGTCGCAAATCTGGCTCGAGAACGGGTCGGCCATAAATGGAATAAAGGCCCCGAACGGCTCTGAGAAGGCAAACTTGACCGTCTGCGGGTCGACCACCTCGACCGACGTGATCGGCCCCCAGGCACCGCTGGTAACACTGGGATTCTCTGCGCTGATGGCCCGTTCTGCCGTATATTTCACATCGTTAGCGTCAAAGGGCGTCCCATCATGGCAGGTGATGCCCTCATTCAGCACAAACGTCGCCTCCAGGCCATCGTCGCTGACCGTCCATTCTTTCGCCAGGTTGGGCACCACCTCGCCCTCTTCATCGAACGCCAGCAGCGTGTCGTAGATCTGGTCAAACACCTGCCAGGAAAGCGTCGTAGTGGTGCGATGCGGGTCGAGCGAGTCGGCGTCGCCGTATCTGGCCCAGACGAGCGTGCCGCCGTCTTGAGGCGTAGCCTCGCCGCCTGTGGCCGACTCAGGGGTGTCACCACCGCAGGCGGCTGCCAGCGGCAGCAGCAATAGCGCAAGATATTGGCTGGCCTGCCAGTAGGGTTTCCATGAATTACGAGCTAGGGTCATCTAAAATATCCTTTTTGAGGGGGCTGCTTTCAAAACGGATCTGCAATGCTTCAGCATGACGAGAGAGTCAATGCCTCGTTGTATACATTGACACTAAGGGAAAATGAGAATTGTTAACGTTTCTGCCGCTCTGGGTTCAAAAAAGGTGATGTAATGTTGCAAAACTGCAATGTGTGTTTACATCAGGCGTTAAAGGCGAATAGATATCTGTGGCAAGATAGCCGTAAATCTTGATGGCAGCTCAGGAGACTTACTATGTCAGGATCCAGAACGCTACTGATTACAGGCACATCCACAGGCATCGGGACAGCCACCCGCCTGGCAGGCCACCGCGCAGGGTTTCAACCTGGCAATAGTCTCAATGGGCGCGTTCAAACCATCCCAGGCATGAGCGACAAAATGGCTGGAAGTGGTGTTGTCACGCTTTTGGGTTGGGCAACGTACAAATCGAATACCATCCCACCCGATTCGTAAGTCGCTCTCAGCTGTGCTCAAAAGACTGCGGCTACTAAGGACGGCGTCCATCAGGTCGAACAGGCTATCTCAGCCATTGCCCAGCAGTTGATAGGCTCGCTTGCGCATTCTGTGCAAATCGGTAAAGCTTTTCATAGGTTCCTGAGGTCGGTAGTGCTTCCTCAGTTTTGCCTATTGAGCGATTCAGCGTTTAGCAGATCGCTCTTTCAACAAGTTTTGTATGAACTCCAATTTAAAGCGGCTACGTTTTTCGGGGGGTGGGGAGCATGGGACGCTACGAACAGTACTTCTGCCTTACAAGAGTGTTTCTGGAACTAGCCCTTGCTGCAGGGCAAAAATAGCGGCCTGGGTGCGATCGCGCACGTCTAGCTTTTGCAAGATGGCATGCACATGTACGCGTACGGTGCCGGCCGTGATGTTGAGCTGTTCGGCAATTTCGCGATTAGTTTTACCGGCAGCAACGAGAGTCAAGATTTCTTGCTCGCGCTGGGTGAGGGGGGGATCGCTAGCAGCGGTGGGGTCGGGTCGGGCTGGGCCGGTGGCTTTGGGACTAAAAGCCGCGCGAATTTCATCGGTGCTGCGCTGATCCCACCAGGACGCACCGGCTGCCACCGACTGCAGCGCGAGAATGAGGGCTTCGGCTTCGATGCCTTTGAGGCAAAAGCCGCTGGCGCCAGCGCCAATCAGCTGCTCAATGAGCGGCTTTTGAGAATGCGACGTGAGCACCAGCACCGGCAGCTCGGGCTGCTGCTGCTTAATCTGACGGCAGGCTTCAACGCCGCCAATGCCGGGTAGCCCCACGTCGAGCAGCACAATATCGGGACGGACCTGATTAGCTAACTCAATGGCGCTTTCGCCATCGGCCGCTTCGGCCACCACCTTGAGCAGCGGTTCTCGCTGCAGCCGCGTCGATAGCCCGAGACGAAATAGCTCATCATCTTCAACGAGAAGAATCCGTAACGGGCTCGCAGCGTTCATGGACGGGCATCGCAGGTAAACGGCAGTAGAAAACTGCTCCTTGGGGATCGCGGTTCTCTGCCCAAATTTTACCGCTGTGTGCCTCGACTATTTGCCGACTTAGGTAAAGGCCAAGCCCGGAGCCTTTGGCCTGCCGGTGGCTGTAGCTTTGATAAAAGCGCTCAAATAGATGAGAAAGCTCATGTGCGGCAATGCCGGGACCGCGATCGCACACTTGAACCTGCTGCTCGCTGCCAACTGTTTCTAGGATGACCGAGACTGCGGTACCGCGCGGCGCATGGTTGATTGCGTTGCTGAGCAAGTTTTCAAAAACGCGCTGCAGCTGTAGCGCATCACCGCTCACGCAAAAGGTCTGACCCTGTGGGGTAAACTGAATGCCAATCTGGCGCGACAGGGCCAGCTGAGTTAGGCGAGTGACGGTATCGGCAAGCAGCGATCGCAGCTCTACTGGCAGCAGCGTCAGCCCTAACCCTTCAGCGTCATTGCGATAGACATCGAGCATGGTTTCGACCAGCTGCAGCGTCGAGCGGTGCGATCGCTGCATCATCGCTAGCACCTTGCGCTGGGTCGGGTTGACTGCGCCAAACTGCTGAGCGCAAAAGGAGTTAATGGTTTCGATGGCACCGAGCAGCGGTGTTTTTAGATCGTGAGTCAGGGTGGAAATGAAATCCTCACGCAGGCTAGCCAGCTGGGCCTGCGCCTGAATGTGGGCCTGCTGTCGAGCAATTTCATCGGCATAGAAACGGTTGCGATCGCTTAAATACCCTGCCACCAGCAGCGCCACCACCGCAATCAGTCGGTTTGCTACCGTTGGCAAACTGTGAGACTCAAGACCCGGCAGCACTAGATTCAATAGCGTCAGCGCGGCGGCCGCTAGGGTCACGCCTATCACCTGCTGCCGACTCAGGTGACGATGCGCTAGCAAAACTGCACCGGTATAGAGATATCCAAACACAAAGGCTGGCGGTGTGGAATATTCCAACAGAATGACCACTAAGAAGATTGCTGCAATCAGGCCGTAGGTTGAGGGCAGCCGTCTGATCGGCAGCGAATTAGCGCCTTTAGCAAATAATCGAACCATTATCGACCATAAGAAAATGAATAAAGGGTTAGTCAAACATTGTTCTTATTAAAGCCTATTTGAGCTAGCA
>JAAHIA010000121.1 GCA_010671975.1 Leptolyngbya sp. SIO4C1
GTATTGCTGACCTGCATATCGACGTAGCTATCGCCAGGGCTGCCGGATGCGCCAATAGAGTCAGAATAGAGTTCTTGCTCAGCTAGGCGGACGCCGGCTTCTTCGGCAACGGTGCGAATTAGCTGGGGGTTAATTGTGGTTTCAGCAAAGATTGCTGGGACGCCAGCCGCTTTGATAGATTCGACTAGCCGCTGTACGGTCTGAGCGCTGGGCTGCTCCTCAGTGCTAATGCCAATCAGCGTGCCCAGTACCTCTAGTCCATAAGCCTCGGTGTAGTACTGAAAGGCGTCGTGCGTGGTTACCAACCGCCGCTGCTCAGGCGGAATGGTGGCAATCTGCTGCTCAATCCAGGCATCGAGCTCGATCAGCTGCGCGGTTAGCTGAGCGGCATTGGCGGTATAGTCGGCAGCTGATTCTGGGTCGAGCTCGATCAGGCTGTTGCGAATGGCGGCCACCATCGCGATCGCGTTCTCGACATCGCCCCAAACGTGCGGGTCAGGCTGCGTCTGTCCCTGATATTGAAATGACAGCGGCTCGGCCACTTCGCCTACGGCCACTTTGGGGCTATCGCTGCCGGTGCCTGAGATCAGTCGAATTAGCTCCGGCTCAAGGTTAAATCCGTTGTAAAAAATTAGATCGGCCTGCTCAATTGCAATCGTATCGCGCGGCACTGGCTCATAGATATGCGGATCGTCGCCCGGCTGCAAGATACTGACCACTTCAATATTGTCGCCGCCAACCGCCTGCGTTAGGTCGGCCAAAATTGTGCTGGTTGCAACCACCTGCGGCCGCTCTACGTTCGTCGTAGCCTCGGTGTCAGCCAGCTCACACCCACCCAAAGACAGGCCCGCAAGCAGTGCTAGCGATAGAGCCTGAAGCCGGCTGAGTTCGATACAACGCTGAGTATTCATAAAGTTTGAGATTGACCAGTTTTTTCATAATCCTTTCATTTTTAGCCTATACTATTTTCATAATCCTTTCATTTTTATTGCGAGGGCTGTCATGTCTGCTGAATTTACTGCTCGACCTCATCTGCAGCTGGTCCAAGGTACACCGCCCGCTGCCATTGAGGTGAAACAGCTGAGCGTTCGGTATCGCAACGTGACGGCACTCGATGCAGTGACGACGAGCTTTCAGCCTGGTCGACTGACGGGCGTTATTGGGCCAAACGGAGCGGGTAAGAGCACGCTAATCAAGGCTATGCTGGGCCTAACTGCGGCCGCAGCTGGGACGGTTAGTCGCGCCGGGCAGCCGCTCGTGCTGCAGCGTCAGCAGATTGCCTACGTACCGCAGCGCAGCCAAATTGACTGGCTGTATCCAGCAACGGTATGGGACGTGGTACTCATGGGGCGAGTGCAAAAAACGGGCTGGTTTCGTCGCTTTTCAGCCGTCAGTCGGCGCAAGGCGCTGGCGGCGTTAGAGCGGGTTGGTATGGCCGAGTTTCGCGATCGCTCAATTGGGCAGCTCTCAGGCGGGCAGCAGCAGCGCGTCTTTCTGGCGCGCTCGCTGGCGCAGGAAGCGGAGATTTTTTGCTTTGATGAGCCGTTTGTTGGCGTCGATCAAAAGACGGAGACCATCTTGTTTGAGATCTTTCAAGCGCTGGCAAAAGCTGGCAAGACAGTGATTGTGGTGAATCACGACCTGGGTGAGTCGATTGCCAACTTCGATGATTTGGTGCTGCTTAACCGCTCGGTCATTGCCGCTGGGCCGCGTCGGCAGGTGCTCAATGCGGACAATCTGCAGGCGGCCTACGGCGGACAGGTGAATTTCTACGCTGCCTAGCATGGACATTGTTCACGGGCTGATCGAGCCGCTGCAGTATGGCTTCATGCAGCGTTCGCTGGTGGTGGCCGTGCTGGTTGGGCTGATCTGCGCTATTGTGGGCAGCTACCTGATGGTGCAGCGGCTGGCCTTGCTAGGCGATGCCATCAGCCATTCGGTGCTGCCGGGCGTGGCGATCGCGTTTATGCTCAACATCAATCTGGCGATTGGGGCCTTTATTGCCGGCATTTTAAGCACCGTCGTCATCGCCTGGATTCGCACGCGATCGCCGATCAAAGAAGATGCCGCGATGGGGATTGTGCTGTCTGGCTTCTTTGCCCTCGGCGTGAGTCTCATCACGCTGATTCAAAAGACGAATAAGATCGATCTCAACCACTTTTTGTTTGGCAATATTTTGGGGGTGACGGCAGGCGACGTGCGCGATACGGCTGCGATCGCGGTGCTGGTCATTGCCATCGTGGTGCTGCTCTACAAAGAGCTGCTGTTTTACACCTTTGATCCGCTCGGCGCGCAGGCGGTGGGGCTGCCGGTCAATCTGCTCAACTTTGGCCTGATGGCGCTGATTGCGCTCACGGTCGTGGCTAGCCTCAAAGCTGTCGGCGTGGTGCTGGTGCTGTCGCTGCTGATTACGCCCGGCGCAACGGCCTATTTGCTCGTACCGCGCCTCTATCAGGTGATGCTGCTAGGCGCCATCATCGGCATTGTTTCCAGCCTATCTGGCATGTATCTCAGCTACTGGTTCAACCTACCGTCTGGACCGGCCATCGTTCTGGTCGTATCAGGGCTTTTCACGCTTGCGCTATTGTTCAGTCCAAGGTATGGTGTGCTTACTAATCCTTCGAATGTTCAACCGTCTTCTGGTCTTTGGCAAGAGTTGCGGCAGCTCCTCAAGCAGCAGTTAAAGCAATAGGTTTGTCGCAGTGGTCGTCTGTTTTGGGCCTGTGAGCTTTTGAAGAAATTGCCCATCCAGTGCATCACTGCTAAGATACTCCCTCTACTGCGCTAACGCTGCGCTCAAGTTTCTGTGGACTCTACCCCACCTAATCCGCCTGTTCTGCAAAAAGCTGCCTCGTCTCCTCGCGCTCGTGAAGATCACGGGCCGACATTTTTGACGGCACTGATGTTCGTAGGCGTGATTTTGGTCTTATTTAGGTCGTCCGGTCGGCTGCTGTGGCCGCTGGTCGATTTCTCTCAGCCGCCTCTCCTGAGCGCAGCGCAATCCGAATGGGTAGCCAAGCCAGAACCGCTAGCCATGAGCGGCGGCAATCCCTACCTGCGAGCGCTGATGCGCACCATTTCGGCAGGCGAATCTAACACAGCCCGGCCGTATCATCTGCTCTACGGTGGGCAGATGGTTCGCAGCCTCAAGCGTCATCCCGACCAGTGCATTGAAATTACCGTTGGTCCCAATCAGGGAGACTGCACCACCGCCGCCGGCCGCTATCAGTTTCTGACCACGACCTGGTACGCCAAAGCTCGCCGCTATCATCCCAATCCGGTTTCCAACTATCTTCCTTGGAAGCGCTATCGCTTTGATCCGGCATCGCAAGATCAGGTCGTTCACGATTGGCTAGCCGATAGCGGTGCCTGGGGCGTTGATATTGCTCAGCTGCTCTACGAAGGCGAGATAGACTACGTGCTGCAGCTGCTCTCTAGCACCTGGACCAGCCTGGGATACGGGATTGAGACAAACAGCATGTCGGCCTATTTGCCGGCCATCTATGACGAAATGCTGGTTGAAGAGCTGGCTCAGACTGAATGAGCCAGCCCCCATCGCTAGCTGCCTGACTTCACCAAGTCTCGCTTTGGCAGCTCAACATATTCGCTGACGATGCGGCAAAATTCGTCACCATCGATGGTCTCTCGCTCAATTACCATATCCACCAGCCGATCAACTAGGGGGCGATGGTTTTTCAGAATTTGCCGGGCTTTGGCATGACAGCCTTTCACCATCTCTCTCACCTGGCGGTCGATTTTAGCAGCGACATCTTCTGAATATTCGGAGCGCTGCATGAAGTTGCCGCCAAGGAAGACCTCACTGTTGGGCGACTCAAGCGCGAACGATCCCAGCTCAGACATGCCAAAGCGGGTGATCATCTGTCGGGCAATGTTGGTGACCTGCTCAATATCGTTAGCAGCCCCAGGCGTTACCTCATCTACGCCAAAGACGGTTTCTTCAGCCGCCCGCCCGCCTAGGGCGATGGTAATGCGATCGACCAGCTCTGCGTAAGACACCAGGCCATCATCGCCGCGATCGTCTTTGGGCAGATAGCTAACAAAGCCGCCAATGCCGCCCGAACGGGGAATAATCGAAACTTTGTCAATCGGATTGGCGTGCTCTAGCAGCGCGCTAACAAAGGCGTGGCCGACTTCGTGATAGGCAATCAGACGCTTCTTTTTGCTGTCGAGCAGCGGCGTCAGCGTTAGGCCAAATGTCACGCGATCGATGGCGTCGCTGATTTCGGTCATCGTGATCGCGTCTTTGCGACGACGGGCAGTTAAGATGGCGGCCTCGTTGAGCAGGTTGGCCAGCTCTGCGCCTGAGAAGCCGGGCGTGCGCCGAGCAATGGCTTCAAGCGAGACATCATCCTCAATTTTTTTGTCGCGAGCGTGGACTTCTAAAATGCCAAGTCGACCTTGGTATCCCGGCAAATCAACAATTACCTGCCGGTCGAAGCGGCCCGGACGCAGCAGGGCCGAATCTAGGACGTCGGGGCGGTTGGTAGCGGCCACAACAATGATGCCGCTGTTGCCTTCAAACCCGTCCATCTCAGTCAGCAGCTGGTTTAGGGTTTGCTCACGCTCGTCGTTGCCGCCACCGATACCGGCGCCGCGCTGTCGGCCCACCGCGTCAATCTCGTCGATAAAGACGATGCAGGGCGCGTTTTCTTTCGCCTTTTTAAACAGGTCGCGTACGCGCGAGGCGCCAACGCCAACAAACATTTCGACAAATTCTGAGCCTGAGATGCTAAAGAAGGGCACGCCGGCTTCCCCTGCAACTGCTTTGGCCAGCAGCGTCTTACCCGTTCCGGGCGGGCCAACCAGCAGCACGCCTTTGGGAATGCGCGCCCCAATCGCCGTAAAGCGCTCCGGGTTTTTCAAAAAGGTGACCACTTCCTGCAGCTCTTCTTTGGCCTCTTCAATCCCGGCTACATCGTCAAACAGGACGCCGGTCTTGGCTTCCATCTGAAACCGGGCGCGCGATCGCCCAAAGTTCATGGCGCCGCCAGCTGAGCCAGCCGAGCGACGTAAGATCATCAGCAGGCCAAAGATGAGAATCAGCGCCAGCAGCGAATTGGTGGCCAGCCAGGTCAGGGCGCTGTTATCAGCCACCTCTAGCGCACCGTATTCAACGTCGTACTCGTCGAGTCGCTGCAGTAGCTCACGGTTGCCGTCGTTGGCAAACAGCGTTACCTGCTGTAGCGGATCGTCTTCACTTTCCCCCTCTAGCCGCACGTTGGCAACGCCGCGCGTGCTGTCAATCTCGACTCGGGTAACCTCGCCTTCTTCAATTTTGTCGAGCAGCTGGCCGTAGGTGATGGGCTCTTGTTCTTCAGCCGTCTGTGCCACAGCTGGCAGGGCCACTAAACTCTGTAGCAGCAGCCAGCTAGCAGCGACCGCGCCCGTTGCGATCGCGCTAGCCTTAGAGCGAACCAGCCAAGCGCGCTGAGCAAGAAGAGACTTTTTCATACCAGAAGGCTCGTGAAATCAAGGATTTGCAAATCACATCCTAGTCTAACCTTCTGAACTTTAAAGTTGGGGAAGAAAATAATGATTTCTTGCTGGGATCAGCCCGGCCACAGGCTGAATCGACCGCAGAACAGCGCCATTGCTGACCTCGGACCGGCGCGATAAAATAAACTCATAACGAGTACGTTTTACTAGGAATCATGACTCAACTTAGCGACATTCAAATTGCAGGCATCAGCGGCAGTTTACGACCTGGGTCTTACAGCTATCAGGCGCTGCAGCAGGCGGCGCAGCGATTAGAAGCTCTAGGCGCCACCGTCGAGGTTCTAGACCTGCGCGAGCTCAGCTTGCCTTTTTGCAACGGCGGCGACGACTATCCCGACTATCCCGACGTAGAGCGGCTGCGAGAGACGGTCAAAGCGGCCGACGGTTTAATTTTAGCGACGCCTGAATATCATGGCAGCGTCAGCGGCGTGCTCAAAAATGCGCTAGATCTGATGAGCTTTGAGCATTTAGATGGCAAAGTCACGGGCGTAATTAGCGTCCTAGGCGGGCAGTCAAACAGCAATGCCCTCAACGACCTGCGCGTGATCATGCGCTGGGTTCACGCCTGGGTGATTCCGGAGCAAATCGGGATTGGTCAAGCTTGGAAAGCGTTTGAGGCAGATGGCAAGCTAGCAGATGAAAAGCTGGCTAAGCGCTTTGATGACTTCGCTGAGAGCTTGGTAAGAAACACGCAGCGGCTAAAAGGCAGCGCATAGCGGCTTTTGCAAAATTGCCCTTCAGCGGCCAAAAATCGCCACTGCGGCCTGCCCCCCAAACCCGAAGCTGCAGCAGCACACATGCTCGACGGTCGCTGCCCTAGCCTGCCTCACCCAGTTCAGCTCAAATGCCGGATTCGTTAGCCCCACGCAGGGCGGCAGCAGCTGATACTTTAGCGCCATCAGGCTAAACACTGCGCCCAGCGCGCCGCTCGCGCCTAGCGTATGCCCTGTCGCTCCTTTAGTAGAGCTAACGGCCGCCTGCGGAAACATCGCGCTGACCAAGTCGGCTTCCATCTGGTCGTTAAGCTGAGTGGCCGTGCCATGCGTGTGTACATAGTCAATCTGGTCAGGTCGCACCTGGCTACGAGCCAAGCCTTGTCGCACCGCTGCGATCGCGCTTTTTCCCTGAGGCCGACTCATGTGAAACGCATCGTTGAGCAGCCCAAAACCGCGTACCGTGCCGTAGGCGGGCCGAGCCGTCACAGGCAGCCGCTCTAGCACCACCACGGCGGCCCCTTCCCCCAGCACCAGCCCCTCGCGGTCAAGATCAAAGGGGTAGCAGCCGCTGTGGGCCAGCGCCCCCATCTTGGCAAACCCGGCCAGCGTCAGCGGCGTTACGGGCGCTTCGACGGCGCCAGCAATCACGCGATCGCACTGTCCGGTGCGAATCAGCTCATAGCCCTGCGCCAGCGCCCAGATTCCAGTTGCGCAGGCCGCCATGGGGGCGAGGACGGGACCCTGACTGCCTACCTGTCGAGCGACGCCGAGTGCGGCCTGATGCGGCAGTGCGCGAATCCAGTCGTCTGCCTGCGGTGGCTGCTGCGCTAGCTGTTCCCACTGCTGCAGATAGCTGCGGCTAGAGCCGAGTACAATCCCACAGGCGGGCAGCGGCGGGCTGAGGTGAGCCTCTTCTAGGGCGGCCTGCACGGCCTGCTCAACCAGCCAATCGACTGCAGCAGGCGCTTTGCCGAGCATGGCCAGCGGCAGCGGCGGCAGCGGCGCAAAGGGCTGACGCAGCGCGATCGCGCTGTGCCCGGCTAAGAGGCTGTGCCAAGCAGCGGTCGTTTCACCCAGCGCCGATACGAGGCCAACGCCGGTGACGGCAACCTCCGGCACGGCCTACTCAGCTGGCTCAGGGTCGCTATCGGCGGCGGGCGAGGCGGCTTCAGGCGGCTGTAAATTATCGAGGCCGGCAACCACCTGGGCCGACTCAATCACGTCGTCCTGCTCAATCGCATCCACCACATCCATCCCTTCAGTCACCTGACCAAAGACGGCATAGCTGCCGTCTAAGAAGGGCAGATCGGCCAGCGCGATATAAAACTGGGCCGACGCCGAATCGGGAAACTGCGATCGCGCCATGGCTACGGCACCGCGCGTGTGGGTTAGCGCTGGCGGCTCAGCGATTCCAGCAGTTTCAAATGTCTGACTGTAGACGGGCGTCTCCGCACCGCTGGGCAAAATCTCCAGCGGAATGTAGCGCGGCTGGCCCGTCTCTGGATTGACGAAGCTGCCCGTGCCTAGCTGCGACGCTGGCACGTTCGGATCGGTGCTTTGGGGATCGCCGCCTTGCACCACAAACGGCTGCGGCGTTTTCACCACGCGGTGGAAGACGGTGCCGTCATAGACGCCGCGCTGCACCAAATCCACAAAGTTGCCAGCCGTTAGCGGGGCCTGAGTGCCGTCAACTTCAATCACTATCGTCTCACCGTTGACCAGTAGCTCAACCGTGGCCTGACCGTCGAGTCGAGGTAGATCAGCAGCAACGTCGTCCAAAGCAGGTTCAACTGCTACTTCGGCTGGTTCTGCTGACTCAGGTGTCTCGGCAGTTTCAGGCGGACGGCTGGTGCAGCTCGAAAGCAAAACTGCGATCGCGACCAGCCAAACCGCACATTGTCGACCAAACCCCAAACGCATATCGTTATCCTCGTCCTTATAAAATTGCTCGCGATATTTCATAGCGAGTAGCTATAGCCCCTCAAGCGGAACCTGTAAGAAGCGAGCCAGCTCCGCGCCCTGATTTTCCAACTGCGACAGCGGCAGCGGCTGGCCAACGCGGGTCAGCGGCATATCGCCTTTGCCCTTAACGCGCAGGTAGAGGGCCCGCTTGGGATTGATCCCCTCTTTAATATCTACTCTGACGGCCAGGATATCGCTGAGCGGATAGTGCAAGTCAATCTGACGATTGTTACCTGGAAACCCCCAGCGAAAGATCTGCGCCTCCTGCGCCTGCTTGTCGAACCGATTGTAGCCACCGCCGACGTCCCATAGCACAATCAGCCAGAGGTAGCTCGATAGCAGCAGCCCTACGACGCCGTAAAAGCACATCGCGATCCCCTGCGGCAGAAAAACCAGCTGCGTCGGATCGGCAAAAGGCAGCAGGTTGAGCCCAGTGTAGCTAGATACCCCCGCCAGTAAAAAGCCGGCACCGCCCAGCAGCGTTACGCTCGCCCACCAGTAGTTGCTCAGGCGGCGGGCGCCTAGAACCGGCTGATATAAAACGGTATCTTCTTTAGTTGCTTTTGAAGCAGTCATTTTTCAACTGTTTATATAGAGCTGTGGTGAAAAATCTCTACTTCTATCTAAGCCTATCCGCGATCGAAAAGGGCGGAATTTTCCAAAAAGCTCAGCTCAAAAATAGGCCGCTGCGGGCTGCTGAAGAATTGATCCCGCACCTGCCGTCTGATGCTTTCAAAAGCCTAGGGTTTCTGATACTATCGAACCTGTAAAGACTTTGTAAACGAGCTATCTTCTCTCACAGGGTCTGCTGTTGAGCTAGGTTCACCTCACCTAGTTCTTTGTCAGTCTTGTACTTTTGTAAACCTGTTTTATAGAGGATCTTATGACCAGTAAGCCAGATCGAGTGGTTCTAATTGGCGTAGCCGGTGATTCTGGCTGTGGTAAATCTACGTTTCTGCGCCGCCTAGCTGACTTGTTCGGCGCCGAGTTTATGACGGTTATCTGCTTGGATGACTACCATAGCCTCGATCGCAAGCAGCGCAAAGCAGCCAAAGTAACCGCGCTCAATCCTAAAGCCAATAACTTTGATCTGATGTATGAGCAGATCAAGGCTTTGAAATCAGGTCAGGCCATCGATAAGCCAATCTACAACCATGAGACTGGTGAAATCGATCCGCCAGAGCGCATCGAGCCCAACCACATCGTTGTCATTGAGGGCCTGCATCCGCTCTACGACGAGCGCGTGCGCGCCCTGCTAGACTTCAGCGTCTATCTCGACATCAGTGATGAAGTCAAGATTGCCTGGAAGGTGCAGCGCGATATGGCCGAGCGGGGGCATAGCTATGAGGACGTTCTAGCCTCGATTAAGGCGCGTAAGCCTGATTTTGAGGCCTACATCGACGTGCAGAAGCAGTACGCTGACGTGGTGATTCAGATTCTGCCAACCAACCTGATCCCAGACGACGAAGAGCGCAAGGTGCTGCGGGTGCGCATGATCCAAAAAGAGGGCGTCGAAGGCTTCGAGCCGGTCTATCTGTTCGATGAAGGCTCCACGATTGACTGGATTCCCTGCGGTCGCAAGCTGACCTGCTCCTACCCCGGCATTCGCATGCACTACGGGCCGGATAGCTACTTTGGCAATGAGGTTTCAGTCCTCGAAATCGACGGTCAGTTCGATCGCTTAGAGGAGCTAATCTATATCGAGCAGCATTTGAGCAACACCTCAACCAAGCAGTATGGCGAAATGACCGAGCTGCTGCTAAAGCATCGCGAGTATCCAGGCTCCAATAACGGCAGCGGTCTCTTCCAGGTGCTGGTGGGCTTAAAGATGCGTGCTACCTACGAGAAGCTAACGCAGCAGGTTGCCAAGGCCGCGATCGCGAGCTAGGTGCCGCAGGCGCTGATGGTCAAAGCGCTAGCAGTCTGAGCTATCAGGG
This sequence comes from Leptolyngbya sp. SIO4C1, assembly GCA_010671975.1. Taxonomy (GTDB): domain Bacteria; phylum Cyanobacteriota; class Cyanobacteriia; order Phormidesmidales; family Phormidesmidaceae; genus SIO4C1. Next base: position 10,133 of record JAAHIA010000121.1, read on the forward strand.
GAGCTGCTTCGGCGGCTCCCCTTTAGTAAAGCGTCTGCATCAGCCGCTTGCGATAGCTGCGGGTCAGATCGCTGTCCTCTCCGAGCAGCTTAAACAGACCAATCATGGCTTTGCGCGCCCCGTCGCTGCGGTAGCGCCGATCCTGCTGCACGATTTCTAGAAAGCTTGCTAGAGCCTCGTCGTAGCGCTTCTGTACGGCCGCTTCGCAGGCGGCCTGATACAGCCGGTCTAGCGGCGCTTCCGGCTGCGGTGCTTGGGCCGTCTGCTGAAATTCGACCAGCTTCTGCAGACCTTCAATCTGATTCATGAGCTCGCGCGGAGCCTGCGCTGCAGCGCCGCTGAGCAGCTTTTGAGCCGAGTCGAGGCGATTCTGCTCAATCAGAAACTCAGCCGCTGAGAGCATCACCGGCGCGCTGTCAGGATACTGCTCAATCAGGCGATTGAGGACGCCTTGGGCCGCTGCGACATCGCCGGTCGCCCGCAGCTGGGCCAGCTCGGCTAGTCCCTGCTCTAGCGTCGAGGTCAGTCCTAGCTGAGTCAGCAGCGATCGCAGCTGAGCCTCTTCTAGTACGCCAACAAAGCCGTCTAAAACCTGACCCTGCTTCACCACGCGCACGTCGGGCACACCCTCAACGCCATAGGCCTGCGCCAGCTCCGGGCTGTGGTCGATGTCTACCTTAGCCAAAACAAAGTCATACTCAGCCACCAGCTTTTCCAGCATCGGCTTCAGCAGCTGACAGGGGCCACACCACTGCGCCAGGAAATCGACTAGCACCACCCGTCCGTCCGAGCGCTGCAGCACCTCCGTTTCAAACGACTGTCGATCGACTTCAATCGAAACGCCCATCCCTCTATCCTTTGAAAATAAATAGCTCGTACAGCGACAGCAGCAGCTCTAGCACAATCAGAATGACAATGTACCACTCTAGCCGTAGGCTAGTGGTCTGCTGCTGCAGGTCCAGCGCGGTCTCAACGGTTCGAGACACCAGATCTAATTTTTTCTCTAACACTGAATGCCGCTCTCTGATTTCATATTCGTCTTCTACTCGCAAATAAAGCCGCTCTAGCTCAGGATATTCCCAAAGCATCTCTGGCTTATCGATGATCGCTGCCTGGCCTACCAGCTTATTTTGAATTAGCAGGTTATTGCCAATCTGCCGCAGCAGCTCATTACCGCGCTTGCGCTGCCGCCAGCGCGGCTTCTGCAGGCTAGCCGCAAACGGTTCGATTTGCTCAAACACCTGCGCTGCCTCAATTTCATAGCGAGCTAACACAACGCTCTTAGCCAGCACATCGCCCACAATTTGCAGCCGAGGCATATCAAATTCAGCCAGCAGCACCTTGCCATCTTCGACTTTGCCAGAATTGGTCAGCTCGCGCTGCAGCATCACCCGCTCAGTC
>JAAHIA010000122.1 GCA_010671975.1 Leptolyngbya sp. SIO4C1
TCAGCGGCTCGAGCAGAACTGGCTGAGCCTGGCTAAAGGCCTGCTCAAAGGCCCGACGAGCCGCTGATGCAGCTTGAGATTGCTACCCCAGCCGACTTTGTCGGTGTGATTCAAAGTAAGCTGCTAGCGCGCCGCGCGCTGCTGCTTGGCACAGAGGTTCGAGCCGAGGTGACGATTCTCACCGCTGAGGTGCCACTGGCAGAAATGTTTGGCTATGCCACCGAGCTGCGATCGATCTCTCACGGATTGGCAACGTTTTCGATGATGCTGGCTGACTATCGAACTCTGCCAGCCAGCCTGCTTGACCAGGTGCCCTGAGCGTCTATTGGCCTTGTATCACAAAACATGGCGATTCGTTTTTGAGCGAGGCAAACCGCAGTACGCTTGAGGTAGGTTCACGCGGAGGTGTGCCATGCTACCCGTTCAGCTAACGGTTGCCGACTTGATGACTGAAGAGGTGTTTACGATTCAGAGCACCGCCACGGTGGCGCAGGCGATAGCGCTGATGCAGGCTCATAAGCTGCGATCGCTGATTGTCGAGCGCAACGACTTTCAAGACAGCTACGGCATCCTGACTGAGCGCGACGTGGTTTGCAAGGTCACCGCTCCTGGGCTCGATCCGCATCTGATCAATGTCTTTGAAGTAATGCGCAAGCCCTGCATTCATTTCTATGCAACCATGACGCTGCGAGAAGCCGCCCGCCGCTTTCAAGAGACCGGCATTCAAAGAGCGCCGGTGCTGCAAGCCGGCAACCTCATTGGCATTATCTCGATTACCGATCTGCTGATGAAGCAGCCAATCAACGAACCACCGCCGCAGGATACGCTCTCTCAGCGGATTCAAAAAGCCATCCGCCATGTGCGCGTCGTTAGCGATAGTCAAGACCAGCTAGCTCAAGAATGCCTGATTGCCTGGGAAGTAAAAGAAGCGCTAGAGACTGATCGGCAGCTTTAGTGAAATCAAGCCGTGGTCTGTGTTGCTGATGCCGAGTCGTGGGCATTTTGATGCGCTGCTGAGCGCACCACCCAAACTGAACAGGGCGCGTGATGCGTGACGTAGTTGCTGACGCTGCCTAGAAAAAGCTCTCGCAGCCCTGTATGACCGCGACTGCCCAGCACCACCACGTCGGCGTCCCAAGTCGAGGCCTGTTCACAAATCGCCTGCTCTGGCAGCCCAGAAACCTGAATCCATTCCGCCGCAACGCCGCGCTCGGCTGCCACCCCACAGAGCTGTTGCAGCAGCACTCGACTATTCTGCGCATAGCTCTGCCACTGAGTATTGTAAGTATCCCAAACGGTTTGCTCTAGCACCAGCGGATAGTGATCAAAGGCCGTGTGAATTGGCATGTGAGGACTGTCTGGATCGTCGCCTGAAAGCACATGCAGCAGCCTCAAATTGGCCTGACTCGCTTGAGCAATTTCGAGTGCCTGCGCCAAGATCCAGTCCGCCATGGGTGAGTGATCGAGCGCTACCAAAATTCTGTTTATCAACATGGCAAAAACATAGTCTCTCAACAGGTGAGAAGCAGCTTGAGAAGTGGCGGCGTGAGCAGGAAGCAACAATATCTCACCGACCTTTTGTTTATAACCCTAAAGTCTGAGGAAGTTGTGAGGTTAGCCGCTCTTTTAAGTAAGGTTACTGTTGGGCGGGCGCGCTGCGGTCTGTGCGACAATTTAAGCAGTGAGATAGAAATTTTACTTAACAGTCTCCGTCGAAAGAGGCTGGTGGGTGACTAGGGGCCGTTTGCTACGCTTGACATAGGTGGACTGGGAGGAGACATATTTTAAGGAGATATTCTATGAATTCAGCGAACGATCATGCCAGGTTGCTGACCACGTTTGCATCACTGCTGTTAGCCCCAGCAGCGGCGCTCAGCCTAGCAACTGCGCCTGCTCAGGCTGAAGACCCAGCTGATGTACAACAGCTGGAGCTGACGCAGAGCTGTTATGAGTGCGATCTGTCTGGAGCCAATCTGCGCGGTATGCATTTGATTGGGGCCGATCTGCGCGGGGCCGACCTAACCGGGGCCGATCTCAGCGAGACTAACTTAGAAGGCGCTGATTTGAGCTACGCCAATCTAACGGGGGCTAATCTGACCGGCGCTTTTCTGACCAATGCCAGCTTAAACTACGCGACTCTGGCTGACATTAATTTTTCAGAGGCGCATCTGTACTACGTCGATCTGACCGGTGCTACCATCAGCAACGTCAACCTCGCTGAGGCCGAGATATTGGAGACGCCAATCAGCGTCGGCGGCACAGCCGATTCCTTGCCACCACAGATTGCACCGGACGTCGACTAGTCGGCTTATTGCTTTAGCGCTGGGGTAGCTAAGCTTACCGCTGCGACTAAGTTTGGCTAGCGGCGTAGGGCTGCAAATCTAGCGTGAAATGCTGCATCGGCTGAGGCGGCTCTACTCGAGTGTCAAGTCCAGCCGATTTTAGCTGCGATCGCAGTTGCTCCACGCCACCGGAGCCAGTCAGCACTGAAGAGACAAGACCTTTGTAAGTAATGTTGCCCCCTTCTGCTGTGGGCAAAATCAGCTGCGGCTTGACCAGCTTTGCCAGCTCAAAGGCGCCTTCGCCGCCGCGAATCAGAGGTCCTATCCCGGGCAGTCCTAAGCTAACGATTGGCGTAATCACCACGTCTACCGGGCCAAGCGTTTCTAAATCTTTGGGTGGGTAGCCGTGTGGCTCGTAGTAGACTTTTAGGCCCGTTTCACAGACGGTGAACAGGTAGCCATTCTCAGTGAGAAACGGACCGATAGGGGCTCCGGGCAGCGCCTGAATCTGTAAAACATCGGCAAATCGAAAGGCCGGCTCACCTGGCGATAGCGCAGTCACGGATTCAAAGCCGAGGGCCTGGGCTACCTTTGCTCCATTGGCTGAGGCCACTACCGGAATAGTTTTATCCAACGCCTTTAGCGTTTCAGGATGGGCGTGATCTTCTAAGCCCTGGGACAGCAGCAGCAGGTCAATCTGGTCAGGAATGGGTACCGGCGCCGGTCGAACGCCGCGCAGCAGCCAAGCAGTACCGCTAAAAACCAGATCGCCAATCAGCCAGGGATCGACCAAAATGCGCCGACCGCCAATATCGATTTGCCAAGCGTTGACATCAAACCAGGTTAGCTCCATTGTTGCCTGTGAGGTCATTCTTAAATTCCTACTAAGTCTATTAGCGGCCTTAAAATTATCTGATCGAAACTTAATCGGCTGTGCCGGCGCTGACCTTGAAGACAGCCTTAAAGTCCAGCCTTAAAGTCCAGCTTTAAACTTCGGCCAAAGTCTAGTGTGACAGCCGCTGGCTCAATCAGCATGGCTCTATAGATAGAAGGCGGAATAGAAGACGGTGAGCTCGTTTCCACAGCTGTTGGGCAGCGGCAAACCCAAGTTTTAAGCAGCGATTGACCGGCTGCGAAAGCTTAAGTTTTACTTATGACTCTTCTGAATAGGTACCGATCTTCGTAACTTATTACGTGATTTTGTTTTGATCCCCATATAATTTTCAAGGTCGCAAATCTTAAGAAACAATAAGTTCACTGTCTTCCAAGACCCACACCACTTTAATGACCATGCGTCAGCAACTACTTCAGAAATACACTGTGCTCGTTGCCCGCACCGGCCGTACCCCCATCACACTTTCCTTCACTCCTATCAGCGGGCTGGTTATTTTGCTCGTGCTGCTTGGGGTGCCGCTAGGCTGGTTGGGAACTGTTATGTTTTCGCTACTTCAAAATAACGTCGAGCTCAGTCAAGAAAACCGTCAGCTCAGCGAGAAGGCCCACAAAGTTATCAGCGAGCTCGATACGATTGATTCAGAAATTGAAATTCTGCGTGAGCGGGCCGGACTTTCCGAGACCGACTTTACCGGCTCGCAGCCTGATGCCGAGCTTTCGCGTCGCCTGCCGCCGCGCGGCGGTGCCTTAGAGGCCGGCGATGCGCTCTCTCTCTACAGCCTAGCTGAGCAGCGGATGCCCCAGCTGAGCTCGCTGCTTGACGGTCGAGTCAAGCCGGCGCTAGAAGAAACGCTGGCCGCTGAGGAAGCGGAAGCAGCGGCCTATCCGGATGGCAAACCGCTCAATATTCCGCTAGAGGTCTCCTCTAGCTTTGGTCTGCGTCCCAATCCTTTTGGCGGACGCAGCTATGAAATCCACTCTGGCATTGATTTCAAAGGCCCCTATGGCACGCCGATTGTGGCTGCTGCCAAAGGTCGGGTAAAGCAGGCCGGCTATAACGGCGGCTATGGCAACAGCGTCACCCTTGATCACGGCTACGGCTATGAAACGCTCTATGCCCACATGAGCGATGTGACCGTGGCGGTCGGAGACACCCTCAAGCGCGGCGACGTGGTGGGTCATCTGGGCAGCACCGGCCGCTCGTCTGGGCCGCATCTGCACTACGGCATTTATCGCCAGGGTGAGGCGGTAGATCCCATTGCTTACTTAGATCTGGAATACGTGATGACGCTGAGCGACTACTGGCGGCTGCGGTAGCCTGCTGCTAGGGGCAGTAGCAAATCCCACCTCGGCAAGCGCGGCTGATAGGCTACGATTGAAGATCGCAAACAGCTTAGATCAATCGAGACGTATGGGTAATACTTTCGGCCATCTATTTCGCGTTACTACTTTTGGCGAATCGCATGGCGGCGGCGTGGGCGTCGTGATTGACGGCTGCCCCCCTCGATTAGCCCTGTCTGCAGACGATATTCAGCACGACTTAGATCGGCGGCGGCCAGGGCAGAGCAAAATCACAACGCCGCGTAAGGAGACCGACACCTGCGAAATTATCTCTGGCGTTTTTGAAGGGAAAACGCTGGGCACGCCCATCTCGATTTTGGTGCGCAATAAGGATACGCGATCGCAAGACTACAGCGAGATGTCGGTCAAATATCGCCCGTCTCATGCCGACGCTACCTACGATGCCAAATACGGCATTCGCAACTGGCAGGGTGGTGGTCGCTCCTCGGCGCGTGAGACGGTGGGTCGCGTGGCAGCAGGCGCGATCGCTAAAAAAATTCTGCAGCAGGTGGCAGGCACCGAGGTGATTGGCTATGTCAAGCGCATTCAAGAGATTGAAGCGCCGGTTGACCCAGATAGCGTCACCCTAGCGCAGGTCGAAAGCAACATTGTGCGCTGCCCTAATCCGGACTTCGCGGATGAGATGATTGCTCGAATTGAGCAGATTCGCAAGGCCGGCGACTCAATTGGTGGCGTGGTGGAATGCGTGGCGCGGCAGGTGCCTAAAGGGCTAGGTGTGCCGGTATTTGACAAGCTTGAGGCCGATTTAGCTAAGGGGGCGCTGTCGCTGCCTGCCAGCAAAGGGTTCGAGATTGGCTCTGGCTTTGCCGGTACCTACCTCACCGGCAGCCAGCACAATGACGAGTTTTATACCGACGAGCAGGGCGAGATTCGCACCCGCACCAATCGCTCTGGCGGCGTGCAGGGCGGCATCTCCAACGGTGAGACCATCCTAATTCGCGTGGCCTTTAAGCCAACAGCGACGATCCTCAAATCACAAAAGACGGTAGACCACCAGGGGCAGGCAACCATGCTCAGCGGCAAAGGCCGACATGACCCCTGCGTGCTGCCGCGAGCAGTGCCAATGGTAGAAGCGATGACGGCGCTAGTGCTCTGCGATCACCTGCTGCGCCATCACGGTCAGTGCGAGCTGCTGTAGCCTCATTCGGGCGCTGGTCGCTGCTGGCGTTTGCCCCGGCCGCTGTCGGGCTGCTCTATCGCACTGTGACAGTGCCGTCGCCGCTGTGGCTGGCGCTGTTTTTGCTCTGTCTAGAGCAGGGGCGCATGGCCGCTGTAGACCTCTCTCAGATTGCGACCCTCAGGGCGCAGACTGCCGATCCGCGTCTGGGCCCCTTTGAGCGCGTTACGCGCCTCACCGTCGGGTTTGAGCTGATTGGTTTCTATGCGGCGCTCTGGCGGCCGGGCAGCGGGGCGGTGCTGGTGCTGCTCAGCCTGATCTTTTTTAACAGCGCTGCCACCGTTCAGCTACAGCCTGCGATCGCGCCCTATTCACTGGGCCAGCGGCTGCCTGTGCTGCTAGCAGACGGAGTTGGGCTGCTGCTGGTGTGTCTTTGGCAGCAGCAGATCGCCCCGCTGTGGACCAGCAGCAGGCTGCTGGGGGCCATCACGCTCTACGGTCTAATCAAATACATCAGCCCGTCTAATCAAGCACATCCGCAAACAGACGACTCCTGAGCAGCGGCAAGTTTGCAGCTCAGTATTAGTATGCAACTTCGGGAACTTTCTAAGCGGCTCGAATTTTGCAACTAAATTTAGGCTGCTTGCTCAATAATTTATTCTCTCGGCAAACTATATGTAGATTTATCCCCGAAGTAAATTCAGCTTCAGACTTTGGGAGAATACTGTAGATTAGAGATATTAATAACTTCGGGAGAGATTCAAACTTCGGGACATTTCATCCAAATGTCGCCGTTCGGGAACTTGATATGCCTAGACTCAACACCAGCAATCAGGTCAAGCTACGGACTCGGCGTCTGCTCGAAAAGTTGATTAGCTACGCCAACTACGAGCTGCCAGAGAGCGATACTTTTGCCGATCGGCTGACCGTGCGCTGGAAGCGTGAGGCTTCAGCGACTCCGGAGCTGGTGGTAGAAACCGAATTAAAGGTGCTGTTAGAGCTAGCCTTTGCTCAGCAGGAAGCTCCTAAACTCAAAGAGCAGCTGCGTAACGACCTGCGCGTTCTCGAAGAGTTTCTAAACATTCTCGAAGACAACCGAGCCCGCACGCAGGGCGCTAAAGATTGGCGCTTTACGCTAAAACTGTGGGACAAATCTACCGAAGCCAATTTAGCAGCCTTCGAAGCGGCCTGGACCCAGCTTAAGCAAACGCGGCGGCAGTCCACTAAGCGCGTCAAGTATACCGATCGGCTGCTGCCTCAGCGGCCGATCATTCCAGAGGCAGCGGCGATTGAGTCTACGGCTGAGCCAGCGGCTGCATCTGGGCCTCAGGATCCGCCGGCGGCCGATAGGCCACCTGCCGAGGCCACCGCGCCAGTCTGCAGCAACCTGTTAATTCATCCGGACTCCACCTATCGAGCCGATGACGCCAATCTAGTGCGGCTGCTGGCGCTGCTGTCTTTTCAACAGCCCACTCATCTAATCACTATTGAAGGCGTTGGCGGCGTTGGCAAGACGACACTGGCGCTTGAGGCGGCTCAGCGCTGTCTCAAGGCGTCACAGCAGCCAGAGCGCTATCCCGATTTGCCGCAGTTCGAGGCAATAATCTTCACTTCGGCTCAGACCCAACACTTTAGCGGACCGCAGCTGTTCCCGCGCCTAGGTCACCAGCGCAATCTGCAGGATATTTTTCGCACTATCAGCCGGACGCTAGATCGCCCCAGCGAGCTACCGCCTAACTTTGACGAGCAGCTGGTGCTGATTCGCGATAGCCTCAGCCAGCAAAAAACGCTGCTGATTGTCGATAACCTCGAAACTTTGGAAGATCGCGATTTCGTACTGTCTTTTTTGCGAGAGATTCCACCTACGGTGAAGGTGATTGTCACCAGTCGCGTCCGGCTAGGGACTGGGCACACGCTGCCGCTGGAGCCGCTTTCAGCAGATTCTGGCATGGCGTTTATTCAGGCGCAGGCCCAGGCGCAGGCCATCCACTTGACCTCAGCTCAGCTAGAGCGGCTCTATCGGCAAACGGGGGGGCTGCCGCTGGCGATTGTCTACAGCTTAGGGATGATTTCGGCCTACGGCATTAGCCCCGATGCGCTCGATGCCACCCAGCTAACGCACAGCGACTTTGCTCGGCACTGCTTTGAAACTTCGGTACAGCGGCTGCGCGGTCAGGCAGCGCATGCGCTACTGATGGCCTTTGCCTGCTTCCGCCATCCGGCTCTGCCTGAATCGCTGGCCCACGTGGCCTTTCCGAGCGACTACATGCGGCCCGACCGGCAGCCGTTTAATGAGCTCTATCGGCTCTCGCTGGTCGAAACGCAGCAGACCCGCTATACCATGCACTCGCTGACGCGAGAATATGCGCAAACTGAGCTAGATAAGCAGCCGGGCTTCGAGCGCGAAGCCCGCAACCGATGGATTGAATGGTATTTAGAATTTCTAGCCGTACATGGTAACGAAGACTGGTATGACTGGCACCCGGCTAGCCCGATTGAGGCCGAATGGGAGAACCTGCGGGAAGTCGTAGAGTGGTGTCAGGCCCAAGATCGCTATGAGGAGTTTATTGAGTTCTGGGACTATCTAAAGGGCTATACCCAGATCTATGGCCATTGGAATGAGCGCATTGCCTGGATGCGATGGCTGATCGATGCGGCTGAGAAGCGCCTCGATTCGATCGTGATGGCGAACGGCATGTACTACTATGCCAAAACGCTGGCGCTGTTTAATCAGCCAGAGAAAACGCAAAAAGCGATCGCGCTGTGTCAGCGCATTTGGGAAACGGCGCAGCTTGAAGACGATCAGCTGCTAATTGATGCGTCTATCTTGCTAGCCACGCTCTATGCGCAGACGCAAGATTATGAAAAAGCCCACCATTGGATTGATCGCGGCTATCAGCGCTTAGAGAGCGTTCCAATCTCAGAGCGATATCAGCTGTATCAGCAGGTTGATCTGCCCTATCGCAAGGCGGAAATTTGTCTGCAGCAAAATCGCCTAGAGCAGGCGCAGCGCCTCTATGAAGATGGGCTAGAAAAGGCCGTTCGTCTAGGCTGGACGCGAGCTAGATTTTATATTCAGGGCTATTTAGGCGCGATCGCAATCAAACAAAATCGGCTGGCCGAAGCGCATCAGCTGCTGATTGAGGTGGCCGAGGCGGCCGAGCAATATAAGGACGAGCGCTGTTTGGCAATCTGCTATGGTCATCTAGCCGAGCTCGAAAAGCTGCGCGACAGCCGCGAGCAGGCAGAGCAGTGGGCCGCTAAAGCCAAAGCCAGCTATGAAAAACTCAACATGCAGGCTCAGGCGATTCGCATTGCCAATTTGCTTAAGACAGAGACGGCTGATGAAGCGAGTGAAACTGTAAAAGGCAGCGGCTAGCCGCTGCCCCCAAAGTCTGGCGCTGAGCTATTACCTAGCTCTAGGCAGCTGCCACAACCTGAGTCAAATCTTCCAGCTGGAGGCTGACGGTCGGTCGGTTTTGCGATTGATGGGTGTCGATCAAAATGCAGAAGCTGGCCTGTTGCAGAATGCAGAAGCTAGCTTGATTGGCTGAGGTTGCAACTTGGGTCGTCATGACTGTCTCCTTGATTTAACAGAAATTCAGAAATCTCGGAGGCGTTGAATAGCTCACAGATGGAGTAAAAACGCTTAACTTCGAGATTTGACTCGTACTTTAAGGAGCCAGCCTTCCCGCAAGCAAACCACTTCTTTAAAAGGGCTAAACTCAGGCAGGGCAGCGAGATACCAGGTTAGGGAACGATTTTGTCCCTAGGGAACTAACAGAAATTTCTCAGCTATTTTACTGATCGGACTTACGACCAGTTGCAACAAATACGCCAACGCTGGCCCAGATATGAGCCGTCTCAAGCTGCGCAAACATTTCCCGCTTGGCCTGCAGCGCCAGCTTGGCAAACTCTGGATAGCGGCTGTGATAGGGGGCTCCAAACGATAGCAGACCCAGCAGCCGATCGGCCCCATAGTCGTCTGTGGTAAGGACGCGAACCGCCACGCGCGTATCTTCAAAGCCGGCTGCTTGCAGGTAGTTAGAAAGTTTGCGACCGACGTAGGGGTCGCCACCCTGGCGCTGCTGAATGGCCACAATCTGTTCTCGAAACGACCCAAATGACGGCGGTTCTGGGTACAGCGCAAACCAGCTATCGTCAACATCAATAATGCAGAGTGTCCCCCCCGGCTTCAGGACCTTTAAAACTGTCTGTAAGGCTTGCTGTGGATTAGCCAAATGCTGTAGCAAAAAGCGCGCATAGACCAGATCAAAAGAGGCTGCAGGCAGCGGCAGCGCATGGGCGTCACCAACTAAAAAGCTCAGGTTTTGCACCTGCGGTGTCTTTTTTTTGTGATAGGTCAGCGCGTGTTCAATCATGGCCACGCTGATATCGACCCCAACTACTGAGCTCGGGTGCCAGCGCTTAGCCAGCTCGCAGGTCAATCGCCCAGAGCCGCAGCCTAAATCTAGAATCTGCATGCCCGGAACCAGTCCAGCCTGCTGCCAGGCGTAGCAGTCTACGCCGTACAAAATATTCGTCTTATAGGCCAGCCGCGCTAGCTCCTGTTGCTGCTGTTCTCGCTGAAGCAGGTCAAAGGCATAGGATGAGGTGGTCACAATTGTTCTCTCTAACGAACATTCAGATGTCAAAAAAAGGCACCTTGCTAAAGATGCCCGTCCCCGTTCTGCTATAGAAGCTTAAACGCCAATTTCAAGACATGCTGCTAAGCCTGGGCAGCAGCGGGCGCGCCAAAATGTTTGGCATAGAGCGCTTGAGTTTCTTCAAAGGCTGTATTGAGCTGCGCCCGCTCCTCAGCACTGCGCATACCGAAATAGGGCCAGTGGTCCATAAATTGACCAAACAGGCGATCGCAGTCCTCGCGATACTTCGCTGTATCCAGAATATGGGTGTGCCAAACCTGATCAATCTCGCGACTGGGTACGATAGCGCGCTCAGGATAGCAGTGGTTCAAGAACAAAAAGCGGCGATAGTGCTCAACGGCACGCGTGACCTGCTCTAAAGACCAGCCTTCTCCCTCTTCTGGGTGCATCAGCTTAAAGGCAATCGGACCAAAGTCAATCTCAGATAGACGCGCTAAAAAGCTGCGATCGCGCTCCGACAGTGTGCTTGCAGACATAGCCCCCTCCAACAGAATTGATCCGCTTGCAAAGATTTCTCTCCAGTTAAAGAGAGCAGCGCGGCCGGAAGCAAATCTCTACTAGCATGCCTCAAACTGCTTATATATAAAGGCTAGAGCAGTTTGGGGAAAGTTTTTAACTTAGGGACTATCCCTGTAAATTATCAAAAAATTTGGTTGACAGCCTGGTGCTGAAGGCCAGTGGCTTCACAACTTCCTCAACTTTACACTCTACGGTGGTAAGCAAATCTTTGAGAGCAGTTTCCATGCGTCGAGCTCAGATTAACTATGCGAGGCCAGGCAGCCTACCTGAACAAATCATGGCGCTGTGGACGATTTTTCTACTAGGCACGCTCTGGCATACGCAGCTGGCGCTGATACCGCTTTCTCACCACCTTAGCCTGACTGAGCTGCAGCCGGATGCTGCCCTGCAGATAAGCACCGTAGTAGGGTTTATGCTGGTCTTTTTGAGCCTGCCGATGATTGCAATGATCGCGGCGGCGTTTTCGACCTCGCGCGGCTTTCGCACAGTTCATTTGGGCCTGACCTTGGCCTACAGCCTCTTCAATCTGTTGCACCTCGTTTTAGATATTAGGATGGCGGTTCCAGCCGAGCAGCTGATTTTGATGGGCTGCCTGTTTTTGATTGGGCTGTTGCTCAACGGCGTTGCCTATCG
>JAAHIA010000123.1 GCA_010671975.1 Leptolyngbya sp. SIO4C1
CACAACCAATCGTGACCCTGACCCGGCGATGGCCTCGCGCAAACAACACGAGAAACGAGCCTATCGTCTGGAGTTCAGAGTACTAACGTACTCATACGCGCCTGAATAACTTTTGTCAGTCAATCAGCCTCTAGGCTGGAGCCACTGCGAATCGCCGCCACATTTTGATTCCAGCGATAGAGCCAAAGCCCTCTTCTAGAGCAGCGGTATAGCGTTGCTGGATGTCTTCATCTTTGAAGAAATTCGTCAGAGTACGTCCAACAAGCGATGGTCAAAGATCTGCCCAAAGGATCATCGCACCGTCTGCTCCAGTAGCGGCTCTTCCTGATCCTGAGGCAGTACCGTCGTCACCAGGCACTTTCCAAAACGATTTGTAATCCTCAAAACGCTCCTTTTAATGAAAGCGGTGTGCCTCTTAAGTTGATACCCTCTTGATGAAAGCGGTGTAGCTTCTGCCTGGAGTAAAGTCTGTGTTGCTTCATCTATTCAAACTGCTGTCCTTAGCTTGAGATCGCTCGCCTATTTCTGGATATACCACTCTATATCTTTAGATTTAGCCTCAAAAGCAGAAAATATTGGATCAATCATCTGTTTTTCAGCAATTCTAAAGAGTTACTTCACATGGCAATCGAGCATTTTTAACTGCTCGCTGCGGTCAATAAAAATCTGCTCGTGGTTGCTACGATCGCTTTGACCGCGAATAATTGGCGGTATGCGGTCAAGGCTATCGACAATTAGCACTAGCTTGCCGGTACCTTGCTGCGACGCCTGCGCCATCGCGTCGGTGATAAAGTTATTCAGCGCCTCTAGCAGCGAGGGCGTATGCGGCTCTACAATTTTGCGAATTTGGGCGCGAGCGGTAGGGCTCACCTTTAGCGTGGCGGTAAGTTTGCTAAAAGGAACTTCAGCGCCTATTTCGTCTAAGTTCACCTCGCTTTGCAAGGCGTCTGTCAGCTCAGCTTTGCGCGACCTTAGCCATTCTTTGATTCGGCTGCTCTCACCTCTAAGATCTTTCAGCAGGTTGCGCGTGCAGGCCAGCAGAATATCCGTATACTGCGCGTCCTCTGGGTCAATGTCGTCTTCCTCTGCGGCAAAGTAAACCACGCGATAGCCGTTTTCTTCTAGGTCTGCCTTCAGCCGCAGCAGCTCGGTCGATTTACCTGCGCCGCGGTGTCCGGTATAGAGCTGATGCGTATGCCGATCGTTCAGCAAGATTTCGCGCCCCACGTCGACCAAAATATTTTCCTCACCGCGCACATTGCTGCAGTTCACATAGGCCGGGTCGCCAGCCGGCAGCGGACGAAACGGATCAAAGGCATTGTAAATGCTGCGTAAGATCTGAAAATCGTCAGGCATACGCGGTCTCAGTCGAGGACGGGTCAATCATAGCGCCCTTCGATAGGTGTAGGAAACGCTTTTCCTCAGCGAGTTAGGGGTAGACAACGCGCTGCCTCGACTACTGTACCGAGCGCCTGTTCCTACAAAACCTACTCAACCCCAGCCGCATTAAACCTCTAAAAACTCAAAACTCAAAACTCAAAACTCCACTACCCCGCCTCTCCCAGCCTAAACTGATCAAACTTCACCACCGCTGACGCCGGCTCGCGCGTATCAAAGTAATAGCTGCTGACCGTACCCGTACCCGTCTCAAAGACGCTAAAGACCGTAATATCATTGCTCGCAACGTAAGGCATCGGCCGTTCAGCCTCATCCATCAGCGGCGCAATCGTCGGCACGATCGGCTCTAACCCATTCGGGTCACCAATCGCCACGTACTCTTCTTTATAGGTTGCCAGCTCGCTCTCCTGCAGCTGCGGCACCTGGCGCGGGTTGCCCTCAACATGCGCGCCGTAGGTATTGCCCACGTTAGAAGCTTCTAAAAAGTGAAGGCCGCTCGCGCCTTGAAACCGATTCCAGATATGAGAATGGCCGTAAAACACCAGCTGCACGCCGGCGCGCTCTAGCAGCGGCATCAGATCGCGAATAATGTAGTCCTGATCTTTGGGATATTCATAGCGAACGGCTTGAATGCTGCCGTCCGGGTTGCGATCAACTACGCGCACCGGATTGGTGAAGGCCGGCACAATGTTGCCGCCCAGCGTATGCGGCGGATGGTGCAGCATGACGATTTTGTACTTGGCCTGTTGAAAGGCATCGCTGGCGAGTTCTTTTTCGAGCCACTGGTACTGCGGGCTGCCTTTATAGATGCCTTCAAAAATATGCTGACCGTAGCCCCAGTCTCTCGGCTTATCACCGTCTGAGGCTTTCTCACGATAGCGGCTTTTGGCTGTCGGTGAGAGATTGGGCACGCGCCAGATTTGCGTCACATAGAGCGAAATCAGCCGCACATCGCCAAAGGTAGTAGCGTAGTAGCGCTGCGTTTCACCGCCGTCAGCGCGCTGTACTTTGGGCAGTGAGAAAATCTCTTCGTAGGTGTCAATGTTGAACGAGTTGTTCTTCAGCCAGCGGCGCTGCAGGTCGGTCTCGTTCTTGGGGTTGATCAGCTTAGTATTTTGTTCATACACCTGCTTGGCCGCGGCCCAAGGCACCGAATCGTTAAACTGCTCGCCCAGCGGCAACATATTCGAATAGCGACCCATCACCTCATGATTGCCCACCGCTGGGAACAGCGGCGCATTTTGGATGATCTCTGCGCCTTGGTAGGTTGTGGTCGTGCCGTCTTTTTCTAACGCATAGTTGGCGCGCCCCTGCAGCACTGGAAAGAACGCGCCGCCGCGCGCATCGTCAAACCATTCGGAGGCGCGATCGGGCACGTTGACTAGGTCACCGGCGATAAAAACAGCGTCAATCTGATCGACGGTCTCAGCAACTTTCTGTAGATTCGCCGCGGTCATCGGCATCAGCTGATGGTCAGAGGTGAGCAAAATCTTCAGCGGCTGGCCGGCCGGCGGCGCGGCGCTGAGGGTGAAGCTGCGGCTTTTGATCAGCTCGCCGGTTTCTTTGGTGCTAAACACCTGATAGGGCAGACGCTGCCCAGGCGTGAGGCCCGTTACCTCAGCCTCATGCCGCCAGATCGGGCGGCGGGTGACGCGCTCATAGGTGACGCCTGCCACCTGTGATTTGTCATCTTCGCGAGTGCGGCTGAGCTGCGTCGAGCTAGCGGCAATGCTGGTCTCTTGGCCGGTTTCGCCATAGCTGAGGGTGTGGCCGGTGCCCTCAAAGTCGGTAAACCAGACAACGCGCACCGAACTCGGGGTAGGCGATTGCAAAAACGGATCGCTCAGCAGCTGAGCAGCGGGCTGGTCACTGGGCTGAGCAGCGGGCTGGGCTGAACTGGCAGTAGCGGGCATAGCGGCAGGTGGGTTAGGTGAACGGGGCTGCTCAGATAGAGACGTGGCCCGAGGGCCTAAGCTTAGAAACAGGGCGACCGCTAACCCAAAGAGGACGCCCATGGTGATTAGCAGCCATTCTCTCTGAGTTTTCATGAGCGCATCCCTGAGGGTGGTGTTTGGGGTGAGTTGATCCTATCAGTGATTTTAAAGACAAGGGGGCCGGGGGGGTTCTGACAATTGAGGAATTGTCCTGGGTTGAGGGTTCGCTTGGGTGTCGGTTATGACAATAGAAAGGGAAGCGGAACGGGTTGCAGCGATCGCATGCTTAAGTCTGACAAGCTACTGAAACCGGTTGGCTGGCTGCGGCCGATGCTGCTGGTTGCGATCGCGCTGCACGGGCTGCTGCTGGCGCTGCCGATGCCTGAGCTAGAAGAGGAGCGGTTAGAAGATCCGGCATTGGGGCCGACTGCTGACCGACCGGAAGCGATCGCGGTTGCGCGGCTGCCTCAGGTCAAGCCAGCTGAAGCACCGCCCGCTGAGCCTGCCCCGGTCCCTAAGCCAGCACCGCCTGCCGCCTCGCCGGCACCGCCGCCAGCGATTCCGCCCGAGCCGGCACCGCCGCCAGTGACACCGCCGACTGCACCTCAAGCGGCTGAGCCTGACAAACCAGCTGAGCCGGCTGAACCGGCTGAACCGGCTGAGCCATCCGAGCCGTCCGAGCCGTCCGAGCCGGCTGAGCCACCGTCGGAAGACGAGCCGCTCAAGCAGCTCAGCAGCTACGTTTATTCGGCCCAAAATACCAGTCCCACCGACGCGCTCGGCCTGTATCAAGAATGGTGGGATGGGGTTGAGTTTATGTTTGGCGACGTAGTGGAAGAGATGAAGCCCTTGAATCCCGATCCGCCTTTGGTGATTGAATATCCGCTGTCAGACTGTTTGCCAACTGAGCCAAAGCAGGCTTCGGTAGGCGTCGTGATTGGCGCAGATGGCTCAATCGAGAATCTGCCGTTTTTGTTAGAAAGCACAGGCTATGAGGTGCTCAACGAAGAAGCGCTGAAGATTGCAGCTGACTATCCCTATCCGGAAATTGGCGAATATAGGGCCTACACGTTTCCGGTGAAGATCAACTATAGCTGCGATGCTTAAGGCGTAGGCAGCCCGCAGCGAATCAGCACCTGCTCCGGCTGGTTGGGTGCGACAGTTAGGGTGAGCGTGCCTTTAAGCTGCGCGATGTTGGTCTTGGCCGCCGCGAGCACTAGCCCAGTTGAGAGCTGCAGCGTTTCTACGTTGGCAATATCGGCTGGCGTGCCGTACCTGATCTCGCTCAGGTCATGTTCTAGCTCGGCCAGCGGACGCTCCTCCTGCAGGCAAATCGCCACGGTTTGGCCGTCACCCGGCTCGGCCCAGAGGCGCACGGTGCCCAGTTTGGTATGCGCGATCGCATCTTCAATTAGCCCAATCAGCAATACCTGCAGCCATTTGGGGTCGCTTAGCACCCGCTGTTCGTCATCTGCACCAGTGATGTCCAAGCGCAGGTTGCGATTGGCCGCCTGCAGGTGCGTTAGCTCATAAATTTCTTTGAAAAACGGCGCTAGCGGTACCGGCTCTAGTCGCGGCACCTCGCGCCCCACGTCTAGCTTAGACGCAGCAATCAGCGTATCAAACAGCTTCAGCGTTTTTAGCGCCGCGTCTTTGGCCTGCCCAATAAATTCGCGCTCCTCTTCTGGGCTTTCGCACAGATCTTCTAAAATCAGCTGATGCAGACCGATGATGCTGTTGATGGGCGATCTCAGCTCGTGCGCTGTCCTTGCTAAAAAGCCGCGCTTAAACTGCTCAGTCAGCATCAGTCGCTCATAGGCCGCCTGCCAAGCGTCTTTGGGCGGTTCAGGCTCAGTCGGCGACTCTGTTGCGGTCTTCTCCGGCACGCTCAGCTTCGGCAGCAGCCGCTGTAGCACCAGCCCCACTCCTAAGCCAGCTGTTAAAAGTAAAACCGCTTGTCCGCTCGCCCAGCCAGCCATCGTATTTCTTGATAGGTCTTCACCTTAGAATACCGCAGCTTTCAAAAGCGACCGGAAGGTTTAGTCTTCAGCTGAACGGCTCCTTGCCTAACGACTTGCCAGCCGGTCGCGGTCCACTGCGCTACGGTTGAGGGCTGGCCTGACTGCGGCGATTCAAGATCGCTCAGCGTTGCCGTGGGGGGCAGCTGGGCCAGCGCTTCTGGTTTAATTCGATCGAGGTCTTCGGCTGTCAGCTGTTGAACGTTTGGAAACTGCTGGTCAATCGCAGCAGCTGTCGTCAGCGGCGGCTGCCCAGATAGATTGGCGCTGGTGGTCGCCAGCGGCCCGGTAAAGCTTAGCAGATAGCGCGCAATCGGCTGATCGGGCACCCGCAGCCCAACTGTCCCCGGCGTTTGAGCATTTACGGCAGCCGGCACGCGATCGCTGGCCGGCAAGATCAGCGTTAGCTGCCCCGGCCAGTAGCGTTCGGCCAGCTGCTGCCACTCCTGCCGTGCGGCCTCAGCGCCCTGTACGTAGGGCCACAAATCTTCTGCATTTGCTCCCATCAAAATCAGCGACTTGCTGCGATCGCGCTGCTTCAGCTGAAAAATCAGCTCGCTGCAGTCCGGCCGACAGG
This sequence comes from Leptolyngbya sp. SIO4C1, assembly GCA_010671975.1. Taxonomy (GTDB): domain Bacteria; phylum Cyanobacteriota; class Cyanobacteriia; order Phormidesmidales; family Phormidesmidaceae; genus SIO4C1. Next base: position 5,928 of record JAAHIA010000123.1, read on the forward strand.
CCACCGCCGGCACCGTATCCGTCGGAAAGCTAATCACCGCTTCACCCGAGCAGGCTGCCGCAATCAGTTCAGGGAAAGAAACAAAAGACATGGAATTTTAGAGTTTGGATTTAGGAATTTAGATCGCAGCCACTACTCTAAAATCTAAGCTCCCAAATCCAAAATTACGCTGCTTCCGTCGCTCGCTTGGGCAGCAGATAGATGATGCCTGAAATCCAGGTTAGGGCGACAGCTAGCCAAAAGAGGACTGCGGCTAGCAGAGGTACTTGAAAGGCTAAAGGGGAAAGCAAAAGTGCGATTGCGCCAATTTGCGTTACGGTTTTGGCTTTGCCCCAGAGGTTCGCTCCTGGGACGCTGCTGCCTTTTTGCATCGCTGGGTTCACTCGCCAGCCGGCAATCGTCAGTTCGCGCGTCAAAATCAAAAAGACGCCCCAGGCCGGCACCTGCGCTAGCTCCACTAAAATCATCAGCGGTGCGAGCACCAGCAGCTTATCCACCAGCGGATCTAAAAATTTTCCCAGATCCGTTACCTGATTCAGCCGCCTGGCCAGGTAGCCATCCAGCCAGTCTGTCCCAGCTGCCAGCAAAAACACCCCCGCTGCAATCCAGCGCTGCCCGTCGTCCGGCTCAGCCAGCAGCACAAACAAAATCGGAATCCCCACCAGCCGCGAAACCGTCACCCATGTCGGCAAATTCATACGCTGCTAGCCGCCCCCAAAATTTAAACTCAAAATCCACAATCCTAATAGCTGATCGATCGCTCCTGATAGCTCAGCGGCTCTACATGAATCGTCACGCGCGTTGGCCCAAATTCTTCTTCTAGCTGCGCTTCGACCTGCTCAGTAATATCATGCGCCGATTCTACATCTTGCGGCTCTACAATTAGGTGCATATCAATAAAGACCTGCCGCCCCAGCAGCCCGCGTGAGGCAATGTTGTGGCAGTTGAGCACGCCCGGCACCTGCATGACGACGCTGTGAATTGCCTCCGGTGCGATCGCCATTTCATCTACCAGCCAGGGCAGATTGGCAGACAGTACCACCCAGCCGCTGTGCAAAACCAAAATAGCGACCGGAAAGGCCAGCACGATATCGAGCCACTGCAGCCCTTTCCAGATGCCGATTAGGCCGCCAATCACAGCCATGGTGATCCAGATGTCGCTCATGGTGTGGTGCGCATCAGCAATCAAAATTTTGCTGCCCAGGCGAATGCCCACCCGCCGCTCATAAAAGGCCACAATCATGTTGAGACCTAGCACCACCAGCATGATCCAAAGCGCAGTGGGCGTCACCGTCACCAGCTCACTACTCATAAAAATGCGCTCGCCTGCGCCCTTAAGAATTTCAAAGCAGGCAATACACAGAAAGCCTGCTACCCCCAAAGCGCCCACGGCTTCGTACTTTTGGTGACCATAGGGATGGTCGCGGTCGGGCACGGGCGAGGCTAGCTGATTGGTGACTAGCCCCAGCACATTGTTGGCGCTATCGGTAACGCTGTGCAGCGCATCGGCAACCAGGCTGAGCGAGCCGGTCCACCAGCCAACGATGGCTTTTAAGATCACCACCGCTATATTCAGGCACAGCGTCACCAGCAGCACCCGCCGCACCTCGGCGCGATAGTCTGGCTTAGCTGGCGCGGCTGGCTGAGACGAAGTTGTAGAAGAAAACGGCGGCTCGATCAATTTACTCAGGCATACAGGGCGGGTCTACTTGCCAGCCTATCGTAACCAGGCTGGGCTCAGCTCTCACCAGCGACTATTTTTAACCTGCTTGCTTAGCTGCTTTTAAGTCAATCTGCTGCAGCTGGTGCATGTGGTTAAACAGCTGCCAGCAGTAGTGCTCTGGCAGCCCACAGGTGAGCGCGCCGCGCAGCACAACGCCAAAGTACCAGTCGTTAGGCGCTAGCTCATAGGCGAGCTTGTCAGACACGGTGTAGGTACGGGTCTGAGCGTAGCGCTGTCCTTGGCAGTCGACCGTTACTTGCTCGTGTACATAGCCTTCTTCGCGCGCATCGAGCAGCGGACTAAGCCGCAGCGGCAGCGCGTAAAGCACCCCGTGCACCAGCGCCCGACTGTCTTTAACAATATCCAAGACCCCGCACTGGCGGCGCTGCGATCGCCGATAGAAGCCAAGCCGATAGCCCTGCAGCGTTGCTGGGCCAACCACGTAGGTATGGGTCTTTTCCTGCAGCGATCGCTTTAGATCAACCGGGCACATGCAGGACCCGTAGGCAAAGTAGTAAAAGGTCGGCTCAGTCGCGTGAGATTTGTGAACAGCAACAGTCGGATGATTGCAGTTAAATAACTCCATGGGAGGAAGACAGGCAGGGCTGGTATTTGACTGATTTTAGCAGATGCACTCAGCCAGTCTGCTCGCTATGATTGACCTGATTGCTGGAAGGAGAGCCCGATGAGCTTTGCCATCTTAATCGTGACGATTGTTGTTAGCTACGTGCTCTGTTCATTTGTAGACGGGCTGCCCAATTTGCCCACTGCTGCGACTGGCTGGCTGGGCTGGCTGTCACTGGGCTGGCTGTCGCTGCCAAAGTGGTTCTTCTTGGCGGCGTGCTTGGGCGGGCTGGCCTGGCTTACGGGCGATCGCTAGCCGCTGCCGGCAAGTATTCAAACGCTAGAATTCAAGCCATGTTAATCGGCTGATAAATATTTAGACAAAGCGTAATCAGTTTTTTTACGGCCGATTCGCCTTTCGATACGCTGTTTGAAGACAAAGGGCCTGCTGGTGTAGGCCTACTGAGAGACGTTTGTAGAGAGCCGACGATGAGTATTCCTTTTGATTGGCAACAGCTGAGTCAGCTAGCCGGAGACGATCCTGAATTTGAGCTAGAGCTGCTGCAGCTATTTTTGAGCGATGTGCAGGCTAGCCTCGGCCAGCTGGCGAACGCGATCGCAGTAGGTGATACCGTCAGCGCCGAGCAGATTGCGCACTATATTAAAGGCGCCAGTGCTAACGTCGGTGCGATCGCGCTAGCCGCCGAAGCCGCCCAGCTTGAGCAGCGGGCGCAGCAGGGGCAGCTCACCCAGGTGCAGCCTTCTCTAGAGCAGCTCAAAGTTAGCTACAGCGACGTGCAGCAGGCTATTGCGGCTCGCTATTAAGCGGTGTTTCGACCGGCTCTGTCGTGCCATAGAGCTCTGGCAAGTCGCGAGAGGGCGGCAGCGACTTCGACTCGCGCGTTTCGATATAGCCGGTATAGTAGGCCCCAGGCTCAATTTCGAGTGAGCCCGCAACAACGTCGCCTTCAAGTCGTGCAGTGCTGCTCAGGGTGAGCTTGCCGGCGGCGCAGACGCGCGCTTTGAGCGTGCCTTGCACCGCGATGTTGCTAGCCCGTACCTCGGAGCCTTCAATCGAGCCCGTTTGCGAGATTTCTAGATCGCCTTGCACTTCGACCGCGCCGCGAATCGTACCATCGACGCGCAGCATGCCATCGGCACGCAAATTGCCGTCTATTTCACAGCCGTGACTGAGATAAGTCAGTAGCGCCGGCTTTCGCTTAAACCTAAACACAATAAATTACGCTGACCCTAAATAAACGACGTGAAAGCGCTTAGCCAAGCCTGATTACCCAATAGATACTATCGTCTCTAAGGCTAAATCATCTCTGGGTGAAGTGTTGGTCTCAAAGTAGCTTCTGGCTTTAGCTAGAGGCTTTAGCTAGAAACCTTGACTGAGACTTTAGCTGAAAAACGTATTCAAGCTGAAGGCAATCGCTGCTGTCCCCACTGGCACGCTGAGGTTGTCAACCCCGAGCTTCGAGAAGGCTTCAAGGCCGGTGGCCGCGATCGCAGCGGTTAGGGCAACGCCGCCGGTCTGCCAGCTAAGCCCCTGTATGCTAGCCAGCACTGCTAAGATGACGACGGCGCTGGTCAGCAGCATCGCCAAGCTGCCTTCCCAGCTTTTTTTCTCGCCCAGCAGCTGGTAGGGATGCCGTCCCCAGCGCTGACCCACGAGCGCCGCTAGCCCGTCGCCCCAGCACATCACTAAAATGCCAATCACGCCGTAGTAGGGCTGCTGCAGCGGCCAAAACCAGCCCATCACCAAGCCAATGCTAACCGCGTAGAAAAAGGTGCCCAGGCTTTTGCGCCCCACGCTGTTGATGCCCGGCAAAATCGGCAGCTGATAGGACAGTAGCGCCACGCCCGCAAAAAAGACGGAAGCAGCAATGCCCATCCAGGCCGGAATTGCCAGCCACCAGGCTAGCAAAATCACATGCCCGGCCCCAATGTGGACGATCTTGCGAGTGAGCTCTGCTTCATAGCCAAGCCGCCGGGCCGCCTCTGACAGTCCGCCTACCGTGCCTAGCCAAACGGCAACTATTCCAATCTGCCAGGCCATTTCAGAGAGAGGACTGCTCATTAACCCTGCCTTCCATGTGATTCCGCTGCTGCCCACTCGCTCATCTTAAAACCTGATTAATTCTTTCTTGAAGATTTGCAGCAGATCTTTTATATCTGAGTTGGGAGCAGGCTGCTATCTTGAGTGGGGGAAATAGAGGATAGTTTTTGCATGGGGAATACCTACAAACGGGTACTGCTGAAGCTCAGCGGTGAAGCGCTAATGGGGAACTTGGCATACGGCATTGACCCGGCCATAGTCGATGCGATCGCGCAGGAAGTGGCTGAGGTAGCCCAAGCTGGGGTAGAGATTGCCATCGTCGTGGGCGGTGGCAATATTTTTCGCGGCGTCAAAGGGGCGGCGGCCGGCATGGATCGAGCCACGGCCGACTACATCGGTATGCTGGCTACGGTGATGAATGCGATGACGCTGCAGGATGCGCTCGAGCGGATTCAGCTGCCAACGCGGGTACAAACGGCGATCTCGATGCAGGAGATGGCAGAGCCCTACATTCGTCGCCGCGCCATTCGTCACCTAGAGAAAAACCGGGTGGTGATTTTTGGGGCAGGCTCTGGCAATCCCTTCTTTACGACTGACACCACAGCGGCGCTGCGGGCAGCTGAAATCAGTGCCGAGATTTTGCTCAAGGCGACCAAAGTAGACGGCGTCTATGATTGCGATCCCAAAACTAATCCCAACGCAAAGCGATATCAAAGCCTCACCTACAGCCATGTGTTAGCCAACGATTTAAAGGTGATGGATGGCACAGCGATTGCATTGTGTAAAGATAACAACATCCCCATCAAGGTTTTCGATCTGTCCGTTGCCGGCAATATCCGTCGCGCCATGATGGGCGAGTCCATTGGCACAATTGTGGGAGAGTCTTGTGAAGTTAGCTGACATGAGTGACATCGAACAAGCGATGCAGAAAGCCGTTGAGGCCACTCAGCGATCTTTTAATACGATTCGGACCGGACGAGCAAACGCATCGCTATTAGACCGAATTACTGTCGACTACTACGGCAGCGCCACGCCGCTGAAATCGCTGGCAAACATTAGCACGCCCGACTCCAGCACGATTTTGATTCAGCCGTACGACCCTAGCACCCTTTCTGCTATCGAAAAGTCGATCTCCATGTCAGATGTGGGCCTCACGCCTA
>JAAHIA010000124.1 GCA_010671975.1 Leptolyngbya sp. SIO4C1
TGGAGAGCCGCTGCGTAGGCGTATTGCGGCGCATCCAGCGATGCTGCTTACGAGCGAATTTGAGCCGCACCAGTACGCCCGGCAGAGCTAAGAAGAACAGAATGAAGGAAATGCTCCAGTGCAGCGAAATCAGCAGACCTAAAATTGCAATCAGCGAAATTGAGCACTGGGCGATCGCAATTAGCTCTAGCATGATTTTATGAGGCCGATACACCGCCTGCGACTGCGCCTGGTGCATCACGTCGTAATACTGCGCGTTGTCGTAATACTCTAGGTCAATCTGAACTGATTTTTCATGCAGAATTTCATACACATGGTCGCTCATCAGCTGCGCCAGCGCATCGTTGACGATTTTGGAAATTAGCTTGAGCAGTACGCCCAGAATCGCCACCGCGACCGCCAGCCCAATCAACCAGAAAATCGGCCCAAAATCAGCCGTTTCTCCCCCACTGTCTAGGCTCGCTGTCACCTGATCAATAATCAGCTTCATCAGGTAGAGCGATACCACCGGAATCAGGCCCTGTATGACCAGCAGTACGCCGTTTGCAATCGTCCACTGCGAGCCGCTGTCCCAAAGCAGTTTAATGGTTCGCTTAACGTTAAACCGTTTCATAAAAATTGATTGGATTTGCTATGCTGCCATAGCGTAAGAAGTATATGCCCTGACTCGAAGCTGTGATGATACAGCTGCTGGTCTCTTTTGAGACTCTAAAAGGCTTCGTCCTGATCGCGAAGGTCGCTACGTTTGACTTCACCAAAACTTGATACGGGCTTTGATAAATCTGTTCCGCAATCGGGAACCCTCTTAAAACTATCTAGCGTCTTTGGACATATGGATAAACTCTGTTTCTAAAGACCATATCTACAGCTAGGAAAGGTTTTGTCGAAAGCTATTGTACCCAATAGAACAGATGCAGAAGACAGGCCAGAGAGCCCGTCAGCGCACCAGCCAGCGCCGGCTATTGCTTACGGTCCAGCGTTTGAGCTGGCAGTAGCCTATCAGAGCCCGGCTGATTATCTGCAGCAGGCGGTCGAGCGGCTGCCGCAGGGTGAACTAATTAGCCTCCAACCGCAGGGCGTATGCACTCGCCATACCTACGCTCAGATTTGGCAGCAGGCGACCTGCTACCTGCGCGGACTGCGAGATCACTCGCTGGTAACAGGTGACTGTGTTGTGCTGCTGCTTGAGCACTGCGAAGATTTTGTGACAGCGCTTTGGAGCTGCCTTCTCGGTGGCATTGTTCCGATTCCTGTCAAAGCTGCGACTATCCCCGATCTTGAACGACTGAATACGCAGCTTCAAAGCATTCTGGCTCTAGTTGAGCAACCGGTCTTTATCACAACCTATGAGATCTCTCGGTCTTTGAACTCGCGATCGCTGCTTGCCCAGCTTAAAGTAGTTTATCTAGAAGAGATTGGTTCGCTGTCGCCCGATACTCAGTTTCACCACAGCACCCCCGACGCGCTCAGCGCGCTATTTTTGAGTTCTGGCACGACTGGACAGCCCAAGCTGGTTTCACTCAGCGCTCAGACCGTAGTTAACCGGCTGCTGAGTAGCCAGTCACACAGTCCTGAAGCCATTACTTCTCTCAACTGGCTACCGCTCGATCATGCTTCTGCCAATTTGCGGCTGGCTAATCCAGACGTACAGCGAAAGATCTGCTTGCCGACTGATTATTTCTTACGCGATCCGCTGTGCTGGCTAGACAGTCTTGAGCGCTACGCCGTCACGCAAGCCAATATTACTAACTTTGGCATGGCGCTGGTCACACGCGCTGTGACAACTGCCCCCGAGCGCCGATGGGATTTAAGCGCGCTGTGCAACCTCGGCATTGGCGCAGAGGCTATCTCACCTCAAACCTATCATGCTTTTATTAACTGCCTAAAGCCGTTTGGGTTGCGGCCCGCATTTGTTTTCACCGGCTATGGTATGACCGAGTGCGGCACCATTGTGAGCGGTCGCTTTTGTCTGCCATCTTTAGAGACAAGCGCTTCTGTAGAAGCGGCCGATGACAAAATGGCCAGCAAAACAACTGAAGCGAGCCAATTTCTTTCAGTCGGCAGTCCCAATCGAGGCTTCGCTGTTCGCATTGTAGATGACCAATCTCAGCTGCTTGCTGAGGGTGAACGCGGGCAGGTACAGGTACGGGGGCCTGCCACGGCTACCGGATACTATGGTAAGGCTGAAGCCTCACAGCGGTTGTTTACGGCCGATGGCTGGCTGCAGACCGGAGATATAGGCTTCATGCGAGAGGGCTGCCTAGTATTAACCGGCCGTTCAAAAGACATCATTATCATTAATGCCAAAAATTATGCCTGCCAGCAGATCGAGCAGATTGTTGAGGCGGTAGCGGGCGTGGAACCGGCGTTTACAACGGCCTGCGCTGTGCGCCAGTCTGATAGCGTGACCGATGAGCTCGCTGTTTTTTTCTGCACTGTTCTATCTGAGGTAGAAACAGTTCAGCTGCAACAGCGGATTCGAGCAGCGCTGGCTATGCAGTTAGGCATCACCCCAGCCTATCTCATTCCCATTACTAAAGCCGACATTCCTCGAACGGCGCTGGGCAAAGTGAAACGGTCGGTATTGGCTGACAGGTTAGCCGCTGGCAACTTTTCTACCCAACTGCAGCGGCTATCGCAGCTGGCTGAAGACCTGAGACAGACAGACTTTACTGCGCCTCAAACACCGTTAGAAAAGACGCTTGCAGCCATCTGGTCAACTGTACTACAGCAGCCGTCTATTGGCCTGCGAGACAACTTCTTTGAGCTAGGCGGTCAGTCGCTGCTGGCCGTGCAGGCGGCTGTGGCAGTTGAGCAGCAGCTTGGCATTCAGCTACCGCTGGCAACTTTTTTGCGAGCACCTACGGTACAAGCAATGGCTGCTGTGATTGAGCAAAACGATTGGCAGCAGTTCTGGCAACCGCTGGTGCCGATCCAACTGGCAGTGAAAACAGCAGAGCGACGAGCGCCGCTGTTTTGTGTTCACGGCGGTGGCTTTAACGTACTGATCTATCGCGCGCTGGCCGTTCAGCTCGGTGCCGATCAAAGCGTCTATGGGCTCCAGGCGCGAGGGCTGAAGGGCGGGTTTGTGTCGGCTCGCGTCGGTGAGATGGCAGCTGACTACCTCCAGTTGATTCGCACCCTACAGCCGCAGGGGCCTTACTGCCTAGCCGGTCTCTCGAACGGCGGACAAATTGCGTTTGAGATGGCGCGTCAGCTACAGCAGCAGGGTGAGTCGGTGGCCCTGCTAGCCGTCTTTGATAGCTACGCGCCTGGTGGACTAACGCTGCTGCCCCTAGCTCAGCGGGCCTACTCGGTAGTAAGCTACGGGCTGCGCTATATGCTGCCGCGACTGCTGCGGCGCCGATGGCGGTGGCTGAGACCTCATACCATAGCGAGCTACCCGGCCAATAGCACCACTATAGAGCCAGCGCCATTAGCAAAAGCAGCCACTGAAGCCGGCTTGGCAGCTGACTCTAGCGATAGCTTGCTAACACATTTGGTACAGCGGCTGCATTTGCTAGCCTTAAAGCGTTCCCCCTGGGAATTTTTACATGACAAAGTCAAGCAGGGGCAGCTGCCGCGATCTCAGCCTGCAAACGAACTCTCTGCTCAGCCAGTTGACGGACCAATAATCGTTTTCTATGCCGCTGAGCGCCCACCTGGCCTCGCAACAGAACCCACCCTGGGCTGGCACCGGCTGACCAACCAGGGGGTTGAGACCCACGAGATACCCGGTCACCATACTTCGATTATGACATCGCCGCGACTTGCCAAAACACTGCGTTGCTATCTCGATCGCTGCCAAGCCCGTCAGACATAACTTTTGGCACAGCGTGGGGTAGGACGCTGTAAGCGTTGAACCGGTTGCCAAAGCGACTGTATTTGAACCAAGCCCGACTCAGCCGAACCGTCAAGAGCTGTTGTCGCTCAGCCACACCAGAGCTATAGAGGATATTCAAGCCGCTCGCCTAGAGCATTTAGACAGTCAGAGCCAGGCAGTCGAAGATATCCAATTAGCGCGTCTAAAAGCTCTCGATGCGCGTACAAAAGCCAAAGTTCGCTAGCTGCAGCCTCTTGAGCCGGTTTTCTATGAATCTATGCTTTTGTATTTAAATGGTGTAGACAGTTATATTAGAATTGAGGCTGAAATGATTCAGTGGTCAATCTGATGCAGGTGCTCAGGTCTCAGCCGGTCGAAGCCTACCAGCGCTACACCCGTGGGTTGCGGATGCCCAAAGCGCTAGAGCGCCACGCTGCGCTATTTCTAGCCAAACTCAGCCAAGCTACCCAGGCCAAGACAGTGGAACAGCTTTGCAGAGATGAGATTGCTTGGTTTGAGCAGCAATACACCAACAACAACACCCGTGCCGCGCACATGACGCGGTACCGCAAAGCGATCGCAAGGCTGGCTGCCGATATGAACCTGAGCGATGATATTACCTACGCTCAGCCAACTGAGCAGGGGCCAGTCCGTCAGCACCTAGCGCTGGCCTTCATGAACTACAGCAGCGAGTTTCACCAGCAGCGCCAGGCCGCGACTAAGACAAAGACCAAGCAGCAGCGCCGCCACCGCGTGCCCTTCCGCCCCTTCCTGCTGATAGAAGCCGCTAAGGGTGCGATCGCATCTACTGACTACCGAGAAATTGCAGCCGGCATCATTGCTGTGACAGGCCGCAGGCCGACCGAGATTCTGAAGTCAGGCGAGTTCGAGATCGTTAGCAAATATCAGGTTGAGTTTTCCGGTCAGCTCAAAGCCAGAGATCGGACCGAAGCCTACAAAATCTATAGCCTCGTACCGACCAATCTACTGCTCGATGCGTTTACGACGCTGCGCCGCGATGCCGATGTCAGAGCCCTGCACCAGCTAGAAAACACCGCCGTAGATAGCCAGCGCAACAGCACCCTCAACCGCGCTATCGGTCGCCTCTTTGGCGAGGTGCTAGCGCCGCCTGTGGGCGAAAAGTTCCTCAGCGCTAAGAATCTGCGAGCTGCCTATACCAACGCTGCCTATCATCTCTTTGGTCTGCCCTCAGAGTCCATTGGCTCATTTGCCGAAGACCATCTCGGACACCAGAGCAGCAGTACGGCTGCCAACTATGAAGATTACTACTGCATTGACGACCGAGGACAGCCGCTAGCGATTGGCATACTGCGGCATGAGCTAGGCCAGCAGCCGGCTGAGCCGCTCGTCGATAAGCGAACCACGATTCACGTCGATGGGCTGCTAAAAGACCGATTTGATGCTTTTGGCAGCGGCACCCACAAAGACAAAATTCTGCAGCTGCTCGATATCGCCGACCGCTACGAAGCCATACAGCGCCGAGCCGAGCGAGCCGAGAAGGAACGCGATGAAGCCAAACAGGCAGTGATTGAGATGGCGCAGCGCGTCTCCATCAGGGTAGAGCAGTCCAAGCCCAAGCAGGCGCACAAGCCGATTCCCGATGACTGGACAAAGGCTCCCAACGACGAGCTCAATGGCGATCGCTCACCCGGCAGCGCCGACGAAAAGATCCGCCGCAGCATCGAAGCCTTTCAAGACTACAACGCTGGGCTACCTCAGTCAGAGCAGTGGGCCATCACCCCAACCGTGGTTCAAAAACTCAGCGGCTCAAACAGTCAGCGTGTTCAAGACTACCTAGAGCGTCACGCCGAAGTGGCCAAGATGCTAGAGCAGTACAACGCTGGCTTTGGCTATCACCAGAACCGAGGAAAAGGCAACCCGCGCGACTCAGTTAAATGGTCGGTCGCCTATGGTGAGTACAAATGGTAAACAAGTAGTACAGGACTGACGCCATTCAAACAGAGAATGCTATCGGTAGCGTAAAGATCCCCGTCCCGTTCGATAAGGGAATGGCGATAGCCAGGGGATCTTGCTACTCTTTGAACTCTTACCGAATGCGTACTAACGGTTAGGCTGTGGCGTCATGCGTAGATACGGTTTAATCTCCACAACGCCCTTGGGAAACTTAACCTGAGCGTCTGCTGTGGAAATCGCTGGCGAGACCACGACATCCTCGCCGGCCTGCCAGTCTACGGGGGTGGCTACGCTGTAGCGATCGGTGAGCTGTAGCGAGTCAATCACTCGCAAAATCTCGCTAAAGTTACGACCTGTGCTAGGGGGATAGGTAATCGTTAGCCGTAGCTTCTTGTTAGGGTCAATCACAAATACCGTCCGCACGGTAACGTTGGCATTGGCGTTGGGGTGGATCATGCCGTACAGGTTGGCCACCCGCTGATCGACATCGGCAATGATCGGATAGTTGACAGTGGTGCTTTGAGTCTCATTAATATCCTGAATCCAGCCGCGATGAGACTCAACCCCGTCTACGCTGAGGGCGATGACTTTAGCGTCGCGCTTTGCAAACGCTGGTTTGAGTTTAGCCACGCTGCCCAGTTCTGTGGTGCACACAGGGGTATAGTCGGCTGGGTGAGAAAACAGCACTACCCAGTGGTTGCCCGCCCAGGCGTAAAAGTCTATTTCACCCTCAGTGGTTTGCTGAGTAAAGTTAGGAACCGTATCGCCAAGTTGAAGCGTCATAAGAATCTCCTAATTTTGGATAAGTTTGGATAGTCTCGACTGAAGGCAGTCACTGAACTAATTCACGTTGCTCATTTCTGCCTGGTGGCGGCCTGGACAAATGCTGAATCATGGCTAATTTGAAGGAAATCTGGAAAGTCTCAGGAGACTGGGAGTAGAGAAGGGGAAGCAGACGCAGCAAAAGAGTCTCTGAAGAGAACCGTACTCAAATACCGCTCACCCAGGCTAGGCTGGATCACAACAATAAGTTTGTTGGCATTTTCTGATCGCTTGGCGACCTGAATCGCTGCACAGAGTGCGGCCCCCGTGGAAATGCCGGACAGCAAGCCCTCTTCAGCGGCTAAACGGCGACCATAGGCGATCGCATTCTCATCCGATACCCGAATCACTTCATTCAATAAATCAACTCGCAAGACCGATGACACAAACCCTGCTCCAATCCCCTGAATTTGATGAAATCCGGGCTTTCCTCCAGATAGGACAGGACTGGTCGCAGGTTCAACGGCTATGGCTTGAAAGGTTGGCTTCCTAGACTTAATCGCTTCAGCAATGCCTGTGATTGTGCCGCCGGTGCCGACGCCTGCGATCAAAATATCGACTTGACCTTCGGTATCAGCCCAAATTTCTTCAGCTGTGGTCGCGCGATGAATGGTAGGATTCGCTGGATTTTGAAACTGTTGCAGCATGAACCCATGCGGCAACAGTGATACCAGATCAAGCGCCCGGGTGATGGCCCCGCGCATACCCTCTGCCCCAGGGGTGAGAATAAGCTCTGCGCCGTAGGCCCGCAGCAGCGTGCGCCGCTCTAGGCTCATCGTGTCTGGCATCGTGAGAATCAGTCGATAGCCCTTAACGGCTGCTGCCATGGCTAGCGCAATGCCCGTGTTACCGGCGGTGGGTTCCACCAGTACCGTTTTGCTAGGATGAATCTGGCCAGCGGCCTCGGCAGCCTGAATCATGCTAATCCCAATTCGTGCTTTGACTGAACCAGACGGATTGAGGCTCTCCAGTTTCAACACAATGCGGCCCACGCAGCCTTCCGCTGCTGGAATGCAATTGAGCTGCACCAAGGGCGTCTGGCCAATCAGCTGGGTAATGTCATCGGCGATGCGCATGATATTCTCCCTCTAAACTGTGGCGTACTCAAAAGCGGAACTGGTCAGCTCTAGACCGGTGACGTTGCGAATAATGCCAATCAGCTCAGCCGCTTGGTCAGCTGCCTGGTAGAAAATTGCCGTGTCTCCTTGCACACTGCCTAACTCGTATCGATCGGCGCTGCCGTGGAGGCGAATCACATCCTGCTCTAACTGGAAGTCCTTGATCAGCCCGTAGTCGGCGAACCCCATAGAAAGCGCATCTCCATCGTCATAGTGAACGCTTAGGGCATCTCCCAAGACAAAGGTATCAGCCCCTTTGCCGCCTCTGTAGGTATCGACTTCGCCCTGGCCTGGCGTGAGCGAGGTGACCTGTGCTCCAATCAACAAATCATCTCCGTGACCGCCCATGAGAACATCGCTACCCAGATCGCCAATGAGCACATCATGGCCGCTGTTGCCGCGAAGCGTATCGTCACCGACTTCGCCGATCAGCTTATCGTTGCCACCCTGGCCGCGCAGATCGTCGTTGCCGCCGCCGCCAAAGACGGTATCGTTGCCACGTCCGGCTTTTAGCAAATCGTCAATCTCGCCGCAGACAAAGAGTCCCTCGTGGGATGAGGCCACAGAGGCTAGTCCAAAGGGATTCATGCCTTGTACATTGACGCTGCTCTGCCAAACTGGGAGGGTTGGGTCATCTAGAGAATAGACGCTGACAGCAGTCGCATCAGCACCCGAATGGGTGACAAACAGGCGCTCGCCATCGTTTGTGACAGCTACATTATGCGGCGTTGAGAAGGGGGTATTGACGCCCTCGAGATCGCCAACGATTTGATTGCTGACCGTATCAATCACAAAGAGACCGCTCTCACCACCGCCCGCTATATTCGTCGTGTACAGGAATTGACCATCGGGTGCTGCAATCACGCCGTGGGCACCGGGCTGGTCGAGCGAACCGACTTGTTCAAGAGTGTTCTCTCGCCGATCGAAGATATCGATGCGATCGCTATCCTGAGAAAGCACATACAGCAGGTTGTTCTCTGCGGTCAGACTGACGTGAGCATCTTTTCCAATCTCGGCAGACTGAACGATGTCAAAGGTCTGGGTATCGATTTTGAGCAGCAGATCTGCGTCAGGGTTGTCTGCTTGCGAAACCGTGACGTAGGCATATAGCCCAGACGAATCAAGCACAACATCGTGAGGCTTGGCGTTAGGGCTAATCAGTGTCTCGGGCAGATGAATTCGCTCAATCTCAGTTTTAGTGTTGGGATCAATCACCGTCAGCGCATTGTCGATGTCGTTCACCACCCAAAGCTGATTTTCTTTGGGCGTGGCCCACATATGAAAATTACCGGCCCCGGTTTCGACGCTACCCGTGACGCTGTAGGTCGTGCGGTCAAAAAACACGACTTGGCTATTGGCGCGATCGGCCACAGCCACTTCATCCTGACTGTTGAGGTAAGTGATATAAGTGGGATCTCCAGGGGTATTATCCTGACCAGCCGGCAGATCTACCGTTCCAATCACGCTGCCAGTGGTCTCATTTAGAATAGAGAGACTGCCAGAGCCTCGGTTGGCAACCGCTATCTGCCCCTGCTTCGGATTAATTTTGATATTTTGGGAGGTCATAAGATTCGTTTCCATGAAGATAGGTTCGCCCGCGCCGCTGATGGCAGCATTGCAATCGGCAAAATTACTCTGTTATTGAATTCGGTATTAGACGACAAAGTAACGCGCAACCGAACGACTGCATTCGCTCGAATGCTCAATTCATAGAGTTCTCAAAAATAAGCGGGTGAGATTCTGCAAGCAACACATTTCTTCACAAATGCGGTCTCCAGCATCACCCCCAGTTCCCGATCAGCAGGTAGTTTGACCAAATGTGAGGCGTTGTGTATCCATACGCCTGCATTAAGGCCAGCTGCGCCTGACGCACTGCCTCAGCCTTGGCGACGCCTTGCGCCAGGGCTTGATAAAAGCGCACCATAAACAAGGTGTTGGGATTATCTTGCGCCACCCACAGCGTCGATAACACACTGCGCGTTCCGGTTCTAGCGGCGAGGCCAGCTAAGCCCAGGACGGCGCGGCTGTCTCCTTGAGCCGTCTCACAGGCGCTTAGGGTTACCAGCTCTAGCGGACGACTGCCGCCCCGACTGCCCAGCCAAATCAGATGGTTTAAATCATACGCGCCAATCTGTTCTTGATAGGCAACGACATAGGTCTCTTGAGGATCGGAGCTAAAGACGCCGTGGGTCTTCCAGTGAATTGCGGAGAAATTGCCGGTTTGTAAGTATTCACGAATGGTCTCAGTCGTGAACGCTTCATTCATCACCAAATCGCTGCTGTCGACATGCTGGGCGATGCCCGCTAGCTCTTCTTGCAGCTTAGCAATGGGCGGAAACTGAGTCTCTTGAATAACTTGGGGAATGCCCACGCCCCCTAGCATTACCTGCAGCGGGGCTGGGTCAGGCGAAAAGAGCTGAAGGCGGGGCGCGATCGCAACGGCATAGCCCTGTTCAATCAAATACTGGTCGCCATCATGCAGCACCGACATGGGAATATTCCGCAGCGTCCCCTCTAGCACAAACACCAGATTGTTTACAGCCGCTTGAGCCAGGTCAGTCTCTAAGGGACGGATCAACCAGTCGTATACCGTCTGGGCCGCTGCCAGCACTTCAGGGGTTCTGCCTGGGGTGGCCAAATTTGTCTGCAGATCTAGCAGGGTGGCCTCTACCACTGCCTGAGGAACCGCAGTCTCGCGATAAACCAGTGCGGTCTCCGGCAGCTGGGCAATCACCGCAACTCGGTCACTCAGCACGATGGGATAAAGGATGGCCGTGTGCGCATCCTGGACCTGGTCAACCCGCTGCACCTGGCCTAGCAGACAGCTCAAATAGTTCTCTAGCTCAGCGAGCTGCAGCTGATCGACCGTTTGGATAGCCTTTGTCAGCTGTTGAGGCTGAGCCGTCTGCTCTGGCGTCAATAACAGCTCAAGATACTGGCGATAGACAGGCTCGACGCGATCGCGAAAGGAGAACTGAACCTCTGCATTGACGCTGAGCAGATCGTTGCGCACCTGCTGTAGACTTCCCACTGCAGCCTCATAGGCTTGAACAGCTTCAGACGAATGGCCCTGCCGTTGCAGCAGCCGCCCCAGCTGCCACTGCCAGCGGTAGCGAATTTCTGGGGCCTGTACCGTATCTAAGGCGAGCAAGGCTTGCTGAGTGAGTGCCTGAGCCTCGGCCCACTGCTGCGTGTGTTCGTACAGCGCCCCCAATTGGCCCAGGGCATAGGATAAGGCTGGCCGATCGGCTAAAGTTCGCGCTTGATCAGCTGCCTTTGACAACCGGCTAGCAATCTCTAGAGGGGGTAGGGGGTCAGCCGTTAGCTGCATTAAGCTCTCCATCAGGTGAATGGTGGCGTATACCGTCGCGCGACTCGGTGATTGCTGGTCAAGCGTGGCTAATACCCCAGAGAGTGACTGCCTAGCCTCTAGGGTTTGCCCCTGCTCGATGAGTAGCCGCAGCCGGTTAAGCTGGGCCTGGAGTAAATGAGTCTGATCAATCGCCTGTTGGTAGGCCGCTAAAGCCACTTGGACCTGCTGCTGGGCATCTGCTTCGCGACCAATGGCAGCAAGACGATTGGCGATGGCCCAGTCTGTATTGCCCAGCTCCAGCCAGCTTGAACCTAGCGTCTCCGGTCGAGCGGCTAAAGACACGCTCTCCTGTAGTCGACTACGGGCAGTTTCTAAGTCGCCAATGCGTCGCAAAACGCTGCCTAACTG
>JAAHIA010000125.1 GCA_010671975.1 Leptolyngbya sp. SIO4C1
ACGTAGTCTGGCTGCAGGTGCAGCGTCTGATTCACGACAATAGCCATATTGCTACTCAATTTGGCTTTGACATTCTCATACAACCCCGACACAGTGAAGCTTAGAGACTATGGTGCAAGATCTGAGCCACGGTATTTCTACCCGCTTTTTAGAGCATCTTAAAGCATCCACTCAAGCCCCACGCCTAGACGGCTATCGGTTTCACCAGGGCCAAACTGCCATTCTACGTCGGTGGCGACTCGCAGCCGATCGCTGACGGCATAGCCAAATTCTAGCTGCGTGGTACGTATGGGCTCGTGGCCAGTCGTCCAGGTTTGGGTATAGCCAAAGTCAGCACCGCCGCCGCGCGAGGGTATTGCTTTCAGGTGAAAGCCTAGGTTGACGCCGTCTGCGTCGTAGTCGGCGGTTTCAAAATGGCGATAGCCCAGCACCGGGGCCACATTCACATAGCCACCCAGCGGCAAGACGTAGTAGCGCAGGGTAGCGCCGTAGGCGGTGCGATCGCGAAAGTTGCTCTGATAGTCAGCATTTAGGGTTAGCGGGGTATGGCTGACAAACCAGTCTTCGAGGTTGAGGCTGAGGCCGCTGTCGCCATCGCTAGAGGGAAAGGTGGCGTAGCCCACCTGCAGGCGAGATCGAAAGCTAGGCTCGTGACGAATCTCGGCGAGCACGTCAGGGACTTCTTCTACCCAGCGCTGCAAAACCGGACTGCGCTCTACTGTCTCGGGCGGCAGCGTCAGGGTTTCGTCCAGCGCATCGCTGGCCTGAGCTGGCAGACTCAGACTTCCTAAGATTGCAAATAGATAAGCTGCTTTAACTGTTTTAATTAGCCGAGCTGCCTGAGCGGCCATTACAGAAACTCCAGCGGGTTAACCGGGCTGCCCTGACGACGCACCTCAAAGTGCAGATGCGGTCCGGTCGAGAGGCCGGTTGAGCCCACCGCCGCGATCGCATCGCCCTGCTTCACTGACTGGCCCTCGCGCGCATAGAGCTGACTGGCATGGGCATACAGGCTGGTGAGCCCGCCGCCGTGGTCAACAATCACGGCGTTGCCATAGCCGCCATACCAGCCGGCAAAAATGACGGTGCCTGAGTCGGCAGCGTTGATTGTCGTGCCGTGGCTAGCGCCAAAATCAATCCCAGAGTGGAAGCGCCGATAGCCTAGCACAGGATGGACGCGGGTGCCAAAGCGGCTGGTGATGCTCCCCGGCGTGGGAAAGATCATCTGGCCAGTGCCGACGATGCCGCCGCGCGCAGCGGCCACTTTCTGACGAATTAGGCCGCCTAGGCTCTCAGAGTCTTTGACCAGCTGCGCCTCGGCTGCTTCTAGGGCAGAGCGGTTATCTTGGAGCCGCGTAACCAGCTGCGCCTGCTGCTGCGCCTGAGCTGAGACCTGATCGCGCTGGGCTAAGAGCTGCTGCCGCTGCAGCGCAATCGAATTTTTCTGCGCTTCGACGCTCTGCTGCTGGCGAATAATGTCGTCGGCTTTGGCTTTAAGCTCGCTCAAGAAATCGCGATCGGCGGCATAGACCCGCCTGAGCTGATAGCGCCGCTCTAGAAATTCGTTCAGGTTCTGGCTCTGTAACAGCACCGCCCAGCCTTCGCTACCCTGCTGACGCTGCATAAACTGCAGCCGACCAACTGCGGCTGAGCGCACTTGCTCATAGTCCATCTGGGCGGCGGCTAGCTTTGCTTCGAGCGCCTTCAGCTCCTGCTGCGATCGCTCGATCTGATATTCGGTTTCTTCAATTTTTAGGCTAGTGACCTCAATTGTATTTTGCAGGCCGTCTAGGTGCTCAGCGGCCGCGCTCTCTAACCTTTCTAACCGCTGTCGGTCTTCGGTGACGGTCTCGCGCTGCTGATCGAGGGCCTCTTTCTTTTTTTTCAGGTCGTCGACCGATTCGTCACTGTTCTGGGCGACTGCCGGTGCGATCGCGTGGGGCAGCTGCACCCAGAGCCAGCTGCCTAGAAACAGGCTGAGGCAAAAAAGCGTCCCGTACCGCTTCAACTTGCTAAGTTTTAGTCTGAGCGTTAGCGTTCTCAAGCGCGTCACGGCCTATCCCCTGAAGCTCAAAGCCACCATACCAAATCCTAGAATGAGGATGCCAAACAGCCGGTTGATCCAAACCAGCCGTCGCGGCGTCAGCCGCTGCCGCAGCAGCGCCACGCCAGCGCTCAGCACCGTCCACCACAGGGCCGAGCCGAGGAAAACGCCCGCCACTAGACGGATAGCCTGTCCGTAGCGCAGCCCTGCCGGCACAAATCCGGCGAAAATCAGGACAAAAGAGAGGATAGTGGCTGGATTCGCTAGCGTCAAGATGAAGGTTGATAAATAGGTGCGGATCAGCCCAGCCTGAGTGGCTGTAGCGGCCTCTGTCGCAGGCTTTGATAAAAAGGTCGAAATTCCCAGATAGCAGAGAAAGAGGCCACCGGCAGCGCGCAGCCAGACCGAGCGATCGACTAGAAAGTCAGAGACTAGCACCAGTCCAAACGCTGCCACGGTGCCATAGCAGCCGTCTGCCGTTGCGGCCCCTAGTCCCGAGAGCAGCCCGCTCCAGCGTCCATAGGCTAAAGTGCGCTGGATGCACAGTAGCCCAATTGGCCCAACCGGAGCTGCGATCGCGAGCCCCAGCAAAATTCCGCGCCAAAACAGCATAGGTCTAAATCGGCAGCGCCGCTCCTTCTTTCACGGTTGAGAGGGCAATGGAGGTCTGCGTTTGTACCACGCCCGCTAGCCCTTTGATGTCTTCGCTAATCAGCTGCTCTAGCGCCGCTGTATTACGACAGCGAATCTTGAGCAGATAGTCGCCCGCACCAGTGACGTGATGACATTCCTGAATTTCAGCCGTCTGCTGTACGTAGTCTAGAAAGGCAGCGCGATGCTGCGGTCGCTCTAAACTGACTGAGACAAAAGCGGTGATGTCATAGCCCAGCTGCGCCGCCGACAGCCGAGCGGCGTAGCCCACAATCACGCGCTGACGCTCTAGCCGCCGTACCCGCTCGGCAATTGCCGGGGCCGAGACGCCGCAGTCGCTCGCCAGCTCAGCCCAGGTAGTGCGCCCAGCCGACATCAGCCGTCGCAAAATCTTGAGATCCAGTTCGTCTAGCACGCTGATAACTTAAATAAGCCTATTCGCTTAGAATAGCTTTAAAAAATAAAATTTCAACCGCTTTAGCTTTATTTAGTAAACAAATTTGGGAACTCTAATTTGAAAGCGAATTCTGATATCACGCTGGCTATCGCCGCATCTGGGCACCGGACGGCCTAGCTGATAATTTTGTCTATACGCTCTAAACTCGCATATAGAGCGTCTATTTCCATTTCCACGCCCGGTTACTCTATGGCTACCGAACAGCGCATCACGATTTCTCTGAGCAGCTTGGTTCTGCTAGCAGCGGCTGTGCCTGCCCTAGTGCTGCTCTGGCAGCTCAGAAGTCTGCTGCTGCTGGTGATGATTTCGATTGTGCTTGCTTGCTCAATTGCGCCGGTTGTGGATTGGGCTGAAAAATACCGGGTACCTCGCTGGCTGGCGGTCGTGCTGGTCTATTTGACGCTAGCGGGCGTTTTGACCGGGGTTGGTCTAATTATTGGCCCGACCGTCTTTGAGCAGCTAGAGCGCCTGGTGCGGCAGGTACCCATCTCGCTGCGCAGCCTGCTGACGCAGGCGCAAACCTGGGTGATGATGCTCAACGATGAGCGCCCCGAGCTCACCAGCGAACTGTTCAATCAGGTAATTGATGTGCAGAGCATCATTAGCTGGGTGATTCGCTCGAGCCAGCAGCTGCTGGTGCGCTCTTACGGGGTCACAACCGGCATCCTGGGCGGGTTTTTTAGCCTGGTGCTGGCCCTGTTTCTTTCGGGCTATATGCTGGCCGATAGCCGCACGCTGATTAAGAACTTCACCCGCCTGCTGCCCGAACCCTGGGACGAGCGGATTGCCAATCAGGTGGGGCCGGCGAGCGAGCGCATTGGCGGCTACATTCGCGGTCGGCTGCTGGTCTCGGCGCTGCTGGCCGTCTTTACCACGGTGAGCCTGAGCTTTATCGGCATGCAAGATTTTGCGGTGGGGCTCGGTGCGATCGCGGGCGTCACGAACCTGATTCCCTTCTTGGGGCCTATTCTCGGCGCAATCCCGGCGCTGGTCGTAGCGATCTCTCAGGGCGGCTGGGTGCTGCTGTGGGTCTTGATTCTCTACGTGGTGATTCAAAACCTTGAGACCTACATTCTTGACCCGCTGCTGGTGGGGTCTTCGGTGGGCGTGCATCCGCTCTATCAGCTGCTGGCCGTGCTCGGTGGGACGCAGGTGCTCGGCATTATCGGCGCGCTGATTGTGCCCCCCTGGGTGGCTGGCGGCGCTGTCCTGCTAGAAAACCTCTACCTGCGGCCTAAGCTGCTGGCCGAGCGTCAGCGCCGGCGGCAGTCGGCTCAGGTCGCGACCTCTTTAGAAGCGGTGCCAGTTGAATCTAACGTGGGCTAACCGCTGTGAGCCGCGCTAGGGCAGGCTATGTAAATTCACGGTGAAGTAAACCCAGAAACATCCTGAATCTTGCGCAAATTTGCTGTCAGAGTAAAGCAGCAATTTCTGTCGCCAGAGTAATCTGAGGCAGGTTGTTTGCACTCGCTAGCTGACCTGCAGCTGACCGGTTGGCGGCTGCATGGATGGCAAGCGTACTATGGTTTGTACGGCAGTTTGATCAGAGCTGCCCAATAGATAACGTTAGGAGAGAGATTACACTATGGAACATCGTGGCGTTACCGTTTGGTTCACGGGCTTGAGCGGTTCTGGTAAATCCACCATTGCTCGGGCATTAGAAGCGAGACTGCGGGAGATGGGTACCAAGCTAGAAGTGCTCGATGGCGATATCGTGCGCACCAATCTGACCAAAGGACTTGGCTTCAGCAAAGAAGACCGCGATGAAAATATTCGTCGCATCGGCTTCGTATCGCATCTGCTCACCCGCAACGGCGTCATCGTGCTAGTGTCTGCCATCTCACCCTACCGCGCCGTGCGTGACGAAGTGCGCGATCGCATTGACGACTTCGTTGAAGTCTTTGCCCACGCGCCGCTAGAAGTCTGCGAAGAGCGCGATGTCAAAGGTCTTTACAAAAAAGCCCGCTCTGGCGAAATTGCCAACTTCACAGGCATCAGCGACCCTTATGAAGAGCCGCTCAACCCCGAGGTTGTCTGCGAAACGCATAAATCGACCGTTGATGAGTGCGTCGATCAGATTCTTTCAAAGCTAGAAGAGAAGGGGTATTTGCCGGCAGGCGTGTTGGCGTAAGCGTAGGGGGGCCTGGCCCCCCTTTCTTTCATTAACAAACCCAACACCCCACCCCCATCTCTGCGCGCATTTGAGATACTAAAGCTACTTTCCGCGTTCTCTAGGAGATAGCTTTGCCGCAGTCAGTGTGTCGGGTGCAGCCTAAGCTTGAGTTTATTCAGCCTGCCTATAGCCCCCTGCTGGTTAGGCTGGCGCATGCGCTGCTGCCGGTGCTGATGCGGTTTCGTTTGCGGGCCTGGCTGCCGGCTGGCATTGCTCGGGTAGAGGCGCACAATGTAGAGACGCTGGCTGAGCTATATCAAAAGTTTTATCAGGGCCAGGTGCGGTTTTTGATGGCGTTTCGCCATGTGGAAATCGAAGACCCGCTCTCGGCGCTCTATTTGCTGTCGCGGGCGGTGCCCAAGGCGGCGCGACAGCAGGGAATTTCGCTACCGCGTCCGCTGCATGCGCATTTTCTCTACGAGCGCGGCATGCCGCTGTGGGCCGGGCGATGGCTGGGCTGGGTGCTGGCGCACCTGGGCGGTGTGCCGGTACGGCGCGGGCGGCGGCCGGACTGGCCGGCAATGCGGCAGGCGCGTCAGCTGATGCGGCAGGGACAGCTGCCAATGGCGCTAGCGCCAGAAGGGGCCACCAATGGCCACAGTGAAAAAATTGGTCCGTTTGAGCCCGGTACGGCTCAGCTTGGCTTTTGGTGCGTTGAAGATTTGCTGAAGGCACAGCGCAGCGAGACGGTCTATATCCTGCCAGTGAATTTGCAGTATCAATATTGTCGAGCTAACTGGGCCAAGCTAGACCGGCTGCTGGGGCAGCTAGAGCGCGATAGCGGACTGGTGGCAGTGGATGCGATCGCAGCTGCAGCGCCAGCGGCGTGCTATCAGCGGATTGTGCGGCTGGGTGAGCACCTACTAGAGACGATGACGCAGTTCTATAGCCGGTTTTGTCATCAAACGCTAGACAGCGAGGCTGATAAACCGCTGGCTGAGCGGCTGCAGGGGCTGCTAAACGGTGCGCTGCTCACGGCTGAGCATGCGTTTGGGCTGCCTGCTAAAGGCAATCTAGTCGATCGCTGTCGCCGTATTGAAGAGGCTGGCTGGACCCACATCTATCGAGATGATCTACCCAACCGGCGACAGCTGCCGCCGCTGGCGCAGGGCCTAGCTGACTGGGTGGCGCAGCTGGCCAGTCTCACAATGCTGCACATGCGCCTAGTGGAAAGTTTGGTGGCGGTTACGGGCAGCTATCTTTCTGAAAACCCCTCTTTTGAGCGCTGTGCTGAAACCACGCTGCTGATATTCGACGTGCTGGCTCGCATTCGCGGTGACAAGCTGCCCCGCCGTCCTCGGCTGGGGTATCGCCAGGTGATTATTACAGTGGGTGAGCCAATTTCTGTGACTGAGCGCTGGGATGACTATCAGGTTAACCACCGTGCAGCCAGAAAGGCCGTACTAGCGCTGACCGAAACGCTGCAGACGGCGCTGACTAGCCTGATTCGCTAACGCTAACCTATTGATTTATCTAAACTTCCGTAAAATTGCGCAGAACCCGTGAGTAGTATTAATACAGGAAAATAATTTTCGGCAATTTAGCCAAAATAGCCCATAAAATATCCATTCCTGGCGTAGTTGAGCAATCAAGGGGTGCAAGTCAATGAATCACTGGCTCAGGCAAGCAATCAAAGCAGGCACACCGCTACTGATTGGCATCGGTCTAATCCTTGGTCTACTGGCAGAGACCGCTGCGGCTCGGCCAGCTTTTACCAACGCTCAGCGCATCGAGGCGAAGCAGCTGAATACGACCGGCATTGATGTCGACCTAGATCGCCGCACGCTGCGCCCCGGCGATACTGGCAGCGATGTCGAAAGTCTGCAGCGGGTGCTCGATCGCAATGGGCTGTATCCCTATGCTTTTGATGGCGTCTACGGCGGCGGCACGACAGATGCTGTGCGTACCTATCAGCGCATTCGAGATTTGCCCGTCACCGGCACGGCTGACGCAGATACGCTCGAAGATATGGGTTTTAACCTGCCTCGGGTGAGTGCGGCACCGGCGGCTGCCGATCGCTTCAGCCCTAGGGCTGGCGATCTTGATCGCGGTCAGCTGTCGATTGGCGATACTGGCCCTGACGTGGTAGCGCTGCAGCAGGCGCTTAACCGCTATGGCCTGCGGATCAGCGTGGATGGCGACTATGGGGGCCAGACCGCTCAGGCTGTGCGGGCCTATCAGCGGACGCGGCGGCTGCTGGTGACGGGCGTTGCCGATAACGACACGCTCGAAGACATGGGCTTTGAGGTCCCTAACTATCGCTACGTGGTTGCTATTATCGGCAGCGATAGTGACCTGGCCCAGGTCCGCGAATATTTTCCAGGCGCCTATCTGGACTCAGCGCGGCAGGGCGACTTTATCAATATTGGCAACTTTGACTCGCGCGACCCGGCCGAGGCCAGAGCCTATGCGGCCCGGGCGCGCGATTACGATGCTCGGGTCATTTATCGCTAAACCTGCGGATAGCTGCAGACGGATAGCTGCTGACCGAGCTGCAGCAGGGTCTGCGCCACCGCTGGCGGCTGCGCCTGAGTGGCAAATTCGGTGCGCAGATAGTGATAGTAGGCTTCCTGAGCGCGGTCGAGGCTGAGCCCTAGCTGCAGCTTATACCCTAGCTCAATCAGTCGTCGAATGCCGCTAACGGCAGATTCGATCACCGCTGGCTCGGAGGCCTGCAGCGTTTGCCTCACTGCCTGAACGATCAGCTGCTCTAGCGTGGCTTTTGCACCGGGCAGCTTCAGCTGGCAGCTAAAGTGGCTGGCTTCTAGCGCCACGCCTTCTAGCTCGGCAATGTAGCTGATGCTAATCTGCAGGACGTTCTCATCCAGGTTGCCCAGGTCTTGCTCTAGGTTGCGAATCACATCTAGAGCGCGATGGCTCAGAGCGATTTCAGCCGCGACCTGCAGCTCCTGCGGGACGGCAATGCGATCGCGATGGAAGCCCATCAAGATGCCGTAGTTTTCTCGATAGATCTGGGTGTAGAGCTGATCGAGCCGCTGTAGCGTATCCTGGCTGAGCAGCCGCATAATTCGATGCCGCTCTTCGGCAAAGAGATCTTGCAGGCCAAAGGTATTTTCACCGAAGCACTCGTTGATCGCCACGATTGTCTGAGCTACGCTAGCTGAGCTAAAGGCTTGGAAAACGCCCTCCTTGGCACGGCTGTAGGCCGGTCGGCTTTTGAAGGTCTGAATGCCGCAGTGAAAATCCCAGCCGCCCAGGTGCAGCACAGCAAACATCAGGCTGACTTTTTCCTGGGTAATATCTGAGACTAGCTGCACCTGACCCACCGCCAGCGTCAGCGATCCCAGTGTTTGTCGCTGATAGTCTTTTTGGTGGATTTTGTAGCAGTGCAGCTGCTGCTCGGTGTGATAGCTGTTAAACAGCGACGATAGAGCATAGTGCGCTGCGACCTGCTCCAGCGTCACCTGTGAGGAAACGACCAGCTTGCGATAGAGGCTAGCCCCGTCTTTGAAGTAGGGCACGTTGCTCGGCGCAGTCGCCAGCCGCTGAACGAAGCCCGCTTCTAGCGAGGTGCCAGAGACCTCTTCTGCGAGCTCAATGGCGCGCGCCGCATAGCGCAGAATCTGCGTTCCTTCCGGTCGAGAGATTTCGTCAAAGAACCAGCCGCAGCTGGTATACATCAGCAGCGCATGACGCTGCATTTCGAGCAGTCGCAGCGCATCGACCTTTTCGATCGGGCTCAGCTTATAGGCCTGATGCCGGCTAAAAAAGCGATTGATGCTGCGCGGGCTGCGATCGCAGATCACCTCAATATACTCATCTCGCGCCTGCCATACATCTTTGAGCAGCTCGCCGCCGTAGGTTTCATAGATCTCGGCGAGCTGATCGCGCAGCCAGTCAAGCGCCTGCCGCAGCGGTCTGCGCCAGCGCTGATGCCACTCGCCGCCGCCTCCGCAGCCGCAGTCATCCTGCCAGCGATCGACGCCATGCGCGCAGCTCCAAGCGGTGACTGACTTGAGCTCAGCTTCCCAGGTGGGCGGAAATAAATCGAGGTAGCGGGCGTAGCTGGTGACCTGCCAGCCCCATTGCGAAAACTCTTGATGCAGCGCATAGGCTAGCGCCTTCTCCGCACCGCCGCGATGATGACCGAAGGTTTCGCCATCGGTGGCTACCGAGACAATCTGCGCCCGGTCGCGATCGCCGCGAATCGCCTGCCCCAGCCGGCCAGCAAAATGCTGCGAGGAGCTCAGCACCTCCCCAAAGCCCATATCGCGAGAAATGGGGCCATCGTAGAAGAATAGATCGATGTAGTTTTCTCCCTCAGGCAGGCCCGGCACAAAGCAGCGATAGGGGCGAGTTGGGTCAATCTGGCCGCCGCCTACCTCGTGCCAGTCGTGGTCTCCCATCGGGCGACAGCGCTGCACCTGCGAGGGGGCCAGCACCGTAAATTTGATGCCTTCTTGGATCAGCACGCGCAGCGTATCGTAGTCGATTGCCGTTTCCGCTAGCCAAATGCCTTCGGGATCGCGCTTAAAGCGGCGACGGAAATCAGCGATCCCCCAGCGCACCTGCGTCAGCTTGTCGCGCGGATTCGCCAGCGGCATGATGATGTGGTTGTAGATCTGAGCGATCGCGTTGCCGTGACCGTCGTTGCGATCGCAGCTCTTACGATCGGCCTCTAGGATGCGGCCATAGGTCTCGATGTCGTGCCGCTCTAGCCAGCTCATCAGCGTGGGGCCAATGTTAAAGCTGAGATACTCATAGTTGTTGACAATGTGCATCACCTCGCCCTGCCCATTGAGAATCCGCGCGAAGGCGTTGGGGCGATAGCACTCGTACAGGATTCGCTCATTCCAATCGTGGAACGGGGCCGCACTGGGCTGACGTTCTACCGACTCGAGATAGGGGTTCTCACGGGGCGGCTGATAGAAGTGACCGTGAATGCAAACAAAAACGCCGGTTGAGACTGACGGTGCGCTGACTGGAGACTCAGGCATCAGTTTCGAGAGCGATTGAGAATCAGACATATGAGGTGTCAGAAGAGAGTGCAAAATTGAAGCAAACAGCTGCTTACAGAGCAAGCTAATGGACAGGCAAGCGACCTTAGTCAGGCAGAGCGAAGCGATTTTAGGAGCTGACTGTAGCTAGAACATCAGCTAGAGCATCAGCCAAAGGTTTTGGCGCGAGACGGCAGTAATCTCTACTCTAGCCGACGAAAAATGATCCCCAGAAGTGGGTTCACACTTTGATATAGGGCTTCATAAATGAAAACAGCGCTGTATCCCTTTGATGTAAGGCGATCCCAGCGCTTCTCAAGATTTTGTTGTTGATCTAGCTATAGCCTAGACGGTTGAATTCACGCCTAGATAGGTCTTGACTAGATATTTGGTCAGCCGTTGAAAAACGCCCTGCGTTTGACTGCCTAGCTGCTTACCCGAGGTTAGACCTACTTTCTGCGCAAACTCAGCTTCAGACAGCTTACCTGCCTGATACTGCTGAAAGGCATCAATCACGTCAAGCAGCTCGTCTGCTGAGAAGCTGTAGCCCTGCTGAGCCGCAAATTCAGCTACTCGAGGCGCTCGCTGGCTGAGCGCAGCAGATTCTTCAGGGTCTAACTCGGCTGAGCTGCTGATATCGCCATCACCAACGCCAAGCAAAGCTTCTAACTGCTGGCGCAAAGACTCATCGGCAGCGGTTTGCTGCATAAATTTGAGGACAGTTACGTTTGCCATAGTTCACCTGAGGTTGAGAAATCGAGGTAGAGAGTCACATGTCGTTGCTATATCTCTACCTATAGCAAGCCCGTCAGGAAGATGCCGTTAACAAATAACAAAATTTTTTACTGCGCGACGAAAATAATTGCTCTAATGGCTTATCGTCCCCCGCCTGAGACTGGCGTTGGGGGCTTGCCTGGGCGTACCGGACGGTACGCGCGACGACGATTTCGACGCTGCGATCGCTTGGACTGGTTAGAGGCTTGAGCACCGTTGTAGGCCATGAGATTCTCTCCTGATGAATAAAGAACAGAAATAATCGGTAGTGCAGCAACAGCAGCTAGG
>JAAHIA010000126.1 GCA_010671975.1 Leptolyngbya sp. SIO4C1
TCTGCCGGAATCTGCTGAATAATTTTGACTGCATTAGAGCTGGTGCAAATAACATCGCTCATGGCCTTAATTTCGGCCGTGCAGTTGATGTAGGACACTACCTTGTGATCAGGATGCGCCGCTTTGAATCGCGCGAACGCGTCTGGCGGGCAGCTGTCGGCTAAGGAGCAGCCCGCCTCCAAGTCGGGCAGCAGCACCAGCTTATTCGGGTTCAGAATTTTGGCGGTTTCTGCCATAAAGTGAACCCCGGCGAACACAATGACATCAGCTTCGGTAGCGGCTGCCTGCTGCGATAGCCCCAGCGAATCACCGATGTAATCGGCCACATCCTGAATGTCAGGATCCTGGTAGTAATGCGCCAAGACCACCGCATTTAAGTCATTTTTTAGCGCTTCGATAGCTGCAAACAAATCTTTTGGTAACGCCGTTGCAGCCGCTGGTCGTTTGGCAGTTGTAAACACTTGCTCCCCCACTTTAAAGCTTCAGATACCAATTCTTTACCTTGTATTATAGTTGTTTCTACCATAAATGTCATCCAGAGGGCTTCAGATCGGGTGAACGCGCCCCAGCCTGCTATCTCACGCGACAGAGCGCTTGAGCAGCCGCAATCCACTCCGCGAGGTCTGGCGCTCCCTGAGCGTTCGCTGCTGCTGCTGAGCCAGTCGGCAGCGCGATGGGCGTATCTACCGCTGCTAGCAGCTCGGTCAACGTCGCACTGAGGCCCACTGTCTCAACGGCAGTTTCTGCCGACTGGTAGAGATGGGCTACCTGCTGCACGGCTGCCCGCAGGCTGGCCTCTGGACCCATCAGCCAAGAAAAGCGCTCCCCCGTCACCACCCGAAAGCCAATGGCTTCGGCGGCAGCGGTCAGCGCCTCTGACTCAACGGCTTTGGGCGTCAGAAACGGTTCGCTAAATTCTCGCGCCTTTGCCTGCTGTGCCGCAGAAGCAGACAGGCCCGTCCGCTTCTGCAGTCGCTCGATGGTCAGATCGCCAAAGCCCAGCAGAGAGTGCTGCAGCTCATTAGCCACCACCCTCAGTCCGGCGCGGGCCTGCACGTAGGGACAGCCCAGCTCAAGGACAGCATAGTCGCCTTCTGGCTCGGCCCAATCGGGTAGCGGCAGCGCCAAATCGGTTGGGATAAACACGCCGCTGCCGCCCTCGGTGATAAACGGATCGCCCAGCGCTAGCTCGGCGCGCAAAGGCTCTACTTCGGCACGCGCGCGATTCGTGGTGAGAATAACTGGAATACTCAAGGCTTTGAGCTGAGCTAGGCTCAATTTGAGCGCAGCTAAATCGTCTGTCTCAGGAGCAAGCCAGACGCTGTCTAAATCGGTAAAAATAATAAGCTGGGTCATAGGCACAGTTTTGCTACCACTTTTGATTAAACACGCTTTTAGGAAAATCGTATGGAACAGCCGCGATCGCTAACGATTGCTGCAATTGGCGATATCCACGAACAGTGGGAAGCCGCCGATGCCGATGCGCTCTTAGCGCTCAAGGTAGATCTGGCACTTTTCGTTGGTGATTTTGGCAATGAGGCGGTAGACATCGTGCGTCAGGTGGCGGCGGTGCCGCTGCCCAAAGCCGTCATTCTCGGTAATCATGATGCCCACTACAGCGCCTCTCGCAGGGGCCGCAAGCGCTGTCCCTACGACCGCGAGCAAGAAGATCGCGTGGCGCAGCAGCTATCGCTGCTAGGCGACTGCCACGTGGGCTATGGCCAGCTCGATCTGCCTCGCTTTCATCTGAGCGTGGTTGGGGGGCGTCCTTACAGCTGGGGCGGGCCCAAGTGGCGCAATGCCGACTTCTACCTGACCCACTACGGCGTTAGCGACTTTACCTCATCAGCTGACAAAATTATGGCAGCCGTCGATCGAGCCAGCTGCGAAACCCTCTTATTTTTAGGGCATAACGGTCCGTTTGGCCTGGGCGAGCAGCCTCACGATCCCTGCGGTAAGGACTGGCAGTCACCGGGCGGCGACTATGGCGATCCTGACTTTGCTGAGGCAATTGCCTATGCGCGCGCTCAGGGCCGGCAGATTCCACTGGTGACGTTTGGTCATATGCATCACCGGCTCAAGACCGATCCGCAACGGCTGCGGACGCGGCTGGTCGTCGATCAGCTGGGCACGGTTTACCTCAATGCCGCCAACGTCCCTCGAATTCGCGACACCGCAGCCGGGCAACAGCGCAGCTTTTTCCTGATTTCGCTAACCGCCGGTCAGATTGACTGTGTTCGGCTGGTTTGGGTCAATCCTCATGGCGATCGCATCTCTGAGGAAGTTTTGTTTAAGCGCGCTGCGACCAGCCTAAACCTATTGGCCTAAACCGATCGGGCTAAATCTATCGGCTCATCTAGACGATGCGCGCAAATTGAGCTAGCATAGCTCATGCTTTGGGTTACCAAAGCGTTTTGGAGAGGTGGCAGAGTGGTCGATTGCGCTCGACTTGAAATCGAGTGTGCCGAGAGGCACCGTGGGTTCGAATCCCACCCTCTCCGTTGAATGCGGTTGAATGCGGTTGAATGCGGTAGGATGCAAGAGTCCTCGAAGCGTTTCTAGCCAGTTAATTATGCAAACGACTGCTGCAGTCGCGCAGATCCCGCCTTGGAAAAGCCTGATCGCAGACATTGTGCTGGCGGGTCTGGCGTCTGGTCCCGTAGCTGCGCCCTTTCTCGCCGGGTCGGGGCTGCCGCTGCTGCCGCTGATTGCTGACATTATTTACTGGATGGGCGAACATGTCTGTCCACAGCCCGATATGGGCCTAGCGCTGCTGTCGCCGCACATCATGGCAGTCTGTATGCGCTGCTATGGCACCGTCGCTGGCCTGGTGCTGATGCGTCTGCTCTATCGGCAAGATCGGGGGCAGGCGGTCTACTGGCTCAGTCAGTATGGCCTAGCCGGACTAGGCGCAGCTCTGCTGCTTTGCCTGGCGTATCCGGCTGAGCTGTTTGCGCAAAGCTGGGGCTGGTGGGGTTATCACAACTGGATTGTGTTTCCCTTTGGGCTAATTTCCGGCCTGGGGTTAGGTGCCTATATTATGCCGCTGCTGTACAGTCGCGCCGCTGCATCCGCTGGCGGTGACTGTGCTCAACTTTAGCTGGTGAGTTACAGCGCTGCTCATTTCGGTAACTTTCCCGCCTAGAATGAGGAGTTGCAACGTTATTATCGCTAGCTATCTGTGAAACTATTTGTCTATCACACGCCTGAGGAAACGCCCGACGATACCGTTCCAGACTGTGCGATCGCCATCGATGTGCTCAGAGCAACGACTACCATGGC
The DNA here is from genome assembly GCA_010671975.1 of Leptolyngbya sp. SIO4C1. Classification (GTDB taxonomy): domain Bacteria; phylum Cyanobacteriota; class Cyanobacteriia; order Phormidesmidales; family Phormidesmidaceae; genus SIO4C1. The sequence continues at coordinate 3,283 of JAAHIA010000126.1, forward strand.
AGCCGCTTTTGCTGCTGGGGCTGAAGCTATTGAGGTCTTTAGCGACATCGATGCCCTGATAGACGCAAGCAATCGGTGGCCGGCTGAAAAGCGCCTGCGAGCGGGCGAGCGCGGCGGACAGCGAGTAGACGGCTGCGATCTGGGGAATTCACCCCTAGATCACGCCCCGGATCGCACCGCCGGGCGACGATTGTTTATGAGCACTACCAACGGCACCCGCTGCCTGCAGCGGATTCAGGCAGCACCCCAGGTACTCACAGCCGCGCTAGTGACCCGACAGGCGGTGGTCAAAGCGCTGATAGATCGGCCGCCGGCGACCGTTTGGCTGGTGGGCTCTGGCTGGGAAGGCAGCTACTCGCTAGAAGATACGGTTTGCGCTGGGGCCATTTTGCATCAGCTGCTGACCGATACCACAGGCTCGCTCAAAGAGCTAGCGGGTAATGATGCGGCTGTGGCAGCGCTCAGCCTCTACGTCGATTGGCAAGATCGGCTGCTAGAGCTGATGCAGGCTGCAACGCACGGCCAGCGTCTGCTGCGGCTCGACAATCATGCCGACCTCGAATACTGTGCCCAACTCGATACGCTAGACATTGTGCCTCGGCAGCAGCAGCCAGGTGTGCTGGTCAAGGCTTAGCCCTGAGGCTGACGGCCTGGCCTGATTCTGCCGACTGTCGCAGGGCATCGGCAACGCGCAGCGAGTAGAGGCTCGCAGCCGCGCTGCTATAGAGCGGCCGGTCATAGCTCAAATGGTGAATGACGGCGGCTGTATCGCGTGTGAAAAGGCCGTGTCGAGGCGCTACTGCTATCTCCGTAGTGCCCTGGGCCGTGATCAGCTCTCCGTGATCGCGATCAAAGACAAGGCTACCGTCTGTGCCCTGAATTTCTACTCGGCGGCTGTAGCGCCAGAGGTTTTCACCTTTGCCATAGGTGACTTCGGCAATCAAGCCGCTGGCAAAGCGCAGCTGAGCGCTGCAGAGACAGGTGCTGTAGTAGGCGGCAGCGCTAGCTGCATTAAACCAGCTTTGACAGTAGACCTGCGACACCTCACCAAATAGATCGGTCAGTCGATGAATGCGCGACAGCGCCGCAACAAAAGGAAACCCTGCTAAATCTAATCGGTAGCTCCATTTAGCGGGCGCAGGGCGCTTAGGATTGAGCGTGCGATAGCTGACATACTGCGGCTTGCCTACGCGACTCAGGTGCGATCGCATAGCCTGGTGCAGGCCCCCCAGCAGCTCGATATGCTCGACATGCAGCAGCCGCTCTTGAGTCTGCGCTAGCTCAATCAACCCTGCTGCAGTTGAAGGCGTAATTGCCAGCGGATATTCCACAACGACATGCTTTTTGGCTTTCAGTGCTGCCTCTGCAATCGGCGCGTGTAGGCGATTAATCGTTGCAATAATCACGAGATCGAGCTCGGGATCGGCGGCGATTGCCTGCCAGCTCAGCAGCTTTGCCCCCACCGCCTGGCTCAGCGATTGCGCCCGAGACGTCGTTCCTGCGATCGCAACCAGCTCTGCGTCAGCGGTGGCAGTCAGCGCCTCTGCTCGTTTGTGAGCCGCGTATCCGGTACCAATCAGCCCTACTCGAATGGTCATAGTGAACGATTTGCTGTCTATGCGCCTGTTTGAACTATCTACCCAGGCGTCTGCCTGAGCGTCTATCTGAATATTGATCTGAGGCTGCTACCTGAGCAATCAGCCTGCTGATTAGATCCCCCTTCTGAACCTTCATCAACAATCTGCTTTAGAACAGTCTAAACTTGTTTAATCTTGCACCCTTCTATCAAAAAAACGACCATAAAACTCAGTTTTTGCTATTGAAAATATAAGCAAAAGTAAGGGTATAAGTTTTTCTGATAGAAAAATAATTACTGATAATTTTTTACAGCTTTCGTACATCGCTAACTGATTTCTTCCTAAAGATAGGCGAATTGCTGTTCCTTAGCTGTTGCAGCGTTCTTTGTATCTAGCAAGACCTTTCACCTATAAGTAAAACCAGAAAAAAGCGCACTGTCTGATTACGAATACCATTCAACCAATTGCCCGAAAAATTGACACAGTGCTGAAGTTTTCTCGTAGTATCAGAAATGAAGTTGGTCTATAAGAATATATTCCTATTACTAATGTTGATAGGAGCGCCTTTTAGATCAGCAGGCAATATTGTTTTTGGATTATTGAGAGGAAACCAGCATGGCGACCTATAAGGTTACGTTGGTCAACGAGGCCGAGGGGCTAAATACCACTATTGACGTTGCAGAAGACGAGTACATCCTTGACGCTGCTGAAGAGCAAGGCATCGATTTACCTTACTCTTGCCGAGCCGGTGCTTGTTCAACCTGCGCTGGCAAAATCACCAACGGTAGCGTTGACCAGTCTGATCAGTCTTTCTTAGATGACGATCAAATCGAGGCCGGCTACGTGCTCACCTGTGTGGCCTATCCCACCTCAGACTGCACCATCATGACCCACCAGGAAGAAGAGCTGTACTAAGCTCTGCTGCAACCGGCCTCACGGAGGCTGGCTAAAAGCGACAAAGGCTCGCCTGGGCGGGCCTTTGCTATGTTTTTTGCTATGTTTTATGACTAGCCCTAGCGCTAACCTCTAGCAGGCGATGGCGCATCAGAGGGCTGAATCGGTCTCCAGAATGTTAGCTCCGGGCTGATGGGCTGAATCTCTGTGCCGGGGTAGTAGAACTGCAGGATGCGGCTAGGCGACCAGCCAAGCTCACCTAGGCGATAGGCACCGGTCTGGCTGAGCCCAACGCCGTGCCCAAAGCCGCCGCCTACGAACGTATAGCCTTTGAGGACAGGCGCTGGGCTAGGGACCGTTCCTGGCATTGATCCAGCTGCGGGCGGGGCCGGTGAGCTAGGGGCTTCATAGATGGGCTCTAGATAAAACAGCAGGCTGCGCGGGGGGATGAGCGCGCTGACAATCTCATTTTTAGTCAGCTCAAAGCTGCCGACATCGGTTTCGACCAGAACCGTCTGTGCCCGCCCCGTCTCTGAGCGCTCGGTAACGGTTAGCTGCGTGACTTTAGTCAGATTGGCCAGCGGATGCTGCCGATTGCTCAGGTAGGCTTTGATGCCAGCCGTGAGCTCTTCGAGCGTACCCCGGCGCTGCCAGCGAAAGGTCGGCCAGTCATCTTCATTGAATCCCTGCTGTAGGCCAATGAAGCTGCGCAGGTGAGTTTCGTCTGAGAGCGGCCGCAGCACTAGATCCCAGTTGGTTTGCACTGAGTCAACCACGGGCTGCAGATAGGGACGATCGCGACCTTCCCAAACGTCGCTGAAGCGCGCAGTGATGCCGCCTGTGGTAGAGGAATAGAGCGCATCTACCAGCTCGTTGTTATAAGTAAGCACCTGGCCTTGAGTATTCGTGATCGCGCTGTCTGCCGCTGGAGAGGTGCCGCTGAGACCGCGATAGACCTGACATTGCGTATCAGCACAGAGCTGATAGTTGTCAATAGCAAACCGGCGCAGGTTGCGCAGGGCATAGGTGCGCGCCAAAATTGTTTGAGCCTCGGCCGCCGTACGCGGTGCAGCAGCGCCGATCTCATGCGGCACCACGCCGCGCAGATAGAGCTCAATTGGCACCTGATTGACCACGGTGTAGGTTCCATAGGCGTTGGGCTGCACTCTGAGATCGCCTGCATAGAGCTGCCTGCGACCGTTCTCTCCCTCCGCCAGCTGAATTCGACGATTGGCGCTAACAATATCGAACTGAGTGCGGTTATAGCGATAGCCGTTAGCAATAAAGGCCATGCTGGGCACCTCGGTCACCACGCGACTGTCTATGTATAGATTGGGGTGGTCAGCTGCCTGCAAATTTTCTAGCAGCAGCCGTCGCAGCAGCGGCGTACTGTAGACGTCACGCTTGGCCCAGACCTGCCAGCTGTTCGGCTGGGCCACTTCTGTATCAATGCCGGCTGCCTGCCAGCGATTGGCCGCGTCTTCTGCCGATTCAAAGCTGCGATGCGTGCTCAAAACAACCCACTCCTGCAGCATCGGCTGCTCGAGCGGCACCATCGAGATATCGAGCGTCACTCGATCGGTGGTGAGCGTCTGCGGCTGTTCGCCCGTCTTAAACTTGACCGTCAGCTGATCGCCCGCTAGCGGCTCCAGCACAATTTGCTGATTGGGGTCTGCGCCAAAGCGCTGGACAATGCCCACTTTAATTTCAGGATTAAGCGGGGCCTGCGCCCGAACGGGCAGACCAGACAGAACAAGACCCGCTAGCCCCGCCGACAGCGCGGAGAGCGGTAGCGTAAGCAGCTTAGGTTGAGCGCGCAAAAAGCCAATCACAATAGCGGATTCAATGACAGTGATTTCATTATCTCTTAGCGCTCCTGATTCGACAGCGGGGCGGCTCAGTCTAAAGCTAATTCCAATGCAGGTTGCCCGATAAGTTGCCCGATAAATAGTTGCAATATAAACTCATAACGAGTATGATTTATCTATGTAAGGAGGTGCTCTCACCGCCCATGCCTAAATGGCGATGGTCAAAGTTAAAGATATTTCCCGCTCACAGATTCGCCGGTCCCTATATCAGCAAGCTGATGCTGAGAAAGTCAGGGCGCTGATGGCGTCTATCGATTCGCTACCGCGTGCGTCAAGCGCCCCGGTCGTCCCTGAGGCACCACATTGCCTCAGGGCAATCTTCGATTACCATTTGAAAGTTCTTTGAATGAGGTTAACTATGCCAGTACAAGCTCCTCAAATTGATATTGGAATTTCTGAGCAGCAGCGCAAAGCTATCGCTGATGGGCTTTCTCGCCTGCTTGCTGACACCTACACGCTCTATCTCAAAACCCACAATTTTCACTGGAACGTGACTGGACCCATGTTCCAGACGCTGCATCTGATGTTCGAAGAGCAGTATAACGAGCTATCTGTTGCAGTCGATGACATTGCTGAACGGATTCGGGCACTGGGCTTCCCTGCGCCCGGAACCTATAGCGATTACGCCGAGCTGAGCTCCATTCAGGAGACCAAAGGCGTTCCCACAGCAGAAGAAATGATCAAGCTGCTGGTCGAAGGTCAAGAAGCCGTTGTGCGCACGGCGCGCTCGATCTTTTCCGCCGTCGATGAGGCCAACGACGAGCCTACGGCCGACCTGCTGACGCAGCGGATGCAGGTGCATGAGAAGACCGCTTGGATGTTGCGCAGTTTGTTGCAATAATCGCGCTAGGGCATAAGCTGGCCCTGCTGTGCTGCTGATAGGCTGCCAAACATGGCTTCTGTTTCTTCTGACGATCGTACTCGCATGCTGCAGACATTAATGCAGCGTGCGGGTATTGCTAGCTTTCGAGCGCTAGCGGCGCAGGCAGGTGTCTCCCGCTGGCAGATCGATCGGCTGCGTCAGGGTGGCCTTTCGCAGATGCGGCTGGAATACCTCACAAAGCTGGCGGCGGCTCTGTCTATACCACTGACAGAGCTGCTAGCTCACTTCGGCGCGGTGACACCGGAGGCGAAACCGGAGGCGCTGCAGGCAGACTATCAGCGGCTACAGCAGCAGCTGGCGCAGCAGGCAGAGCAGGTGCGATCGCAGGTTCAAGCCGATGCGCTGCGACTGCTAGAATCCTGGCTGGTCTATTGGCCTACGGCCGCTGCCAAAGTCGCTGAATTGGGGGATGATTTCCCTGCTCAGCGTCTGCTACCGCTGGTGAAACCGGTTGAGAACCTGATGGCTGAGTGGGGCGTCGCCGCCTTTGGTGCCGTGGGTGAAAAGACTCCCTATGACCCGCAGCGCCATCAGCTGATTAGCGGCAGTGCTGACCCTGGCGATCCGGTGCGCGTGAGGAACGTAGGCTACTGCCATCACGACAAGCTGCTCTACCGCGCTAAAGTGAGCCCCGGCTAGTTTCTGCTAGAAAGGGGAGACAAGCTGAAAGTGCCTGTCTCCGGCCTTGCCTAAACCTGAGCGGTTTCCTGCATCCACTCCGTATGGAATACACCTTCTTTGTCTACCCGCTCGTAGGTATGCGCTCCGAAGTAGTCGCGCTGCGCCTGCGTGAGGTTTTGCGGCAAGCGATCGCGGCGATAGCTGTCGAAGTAGTCAAGCGACGCGCTAAAGGCCGGCACCGGAATGCCAAGCTGCGCTGCCATAGCCACCACCTCGCGCCAGGCTGACTGCCGGTCGAGAATCGTCTGCTTAAACTCGGGGGCTAGCAGCAGGTTCGGCAGCTTCGGATCTTCGTTAAAAGCATGCTGAATTTTATTTAGAAAACGAGCCCGAATGATGCAGCCCCCTTTCCAAATGCGGGCACATTCACTCAGATTTAGGTCGTAGCCAAACGCGTCGGACGCCTGGCGCAGCAGTGCCATGCCCTGCGCGTAGGAGCAAATCTTCGAGCAATAGAGCGCATCGCGAATCTTATTGATCATCGCTTTGGTATCGCCCTCAAAGCGACCGCTCGGTCCGCTAATCTGCTTAGAGGCAGCGACCCGCTCAGCCTTGATCGCTGAGATAATCCGTGCATTCACAGCGGCCGTAATCGTTGGGATGCTGACGCCCTGCTCTAGCGCATTGATCACCGTCCAGCGACCGGTACCCTTCTGCCCGGCCGTGTCTAAAATCATCTCAACCAGCGGCTTGCCAGTTTCATCGTCGATTTGAGTAAAGATATCGGCGGTGATCTCAACTAGGAAAGAGTCGAGCTCGTCGGTTGTGTTCCACTCAGCAAAGACCTCGTGCAGCTGCTGATGGTTCAGCCCTAGCACGTTTTTCATCAGGTCGTAGGCTTCGGCAATCAGCTGCATGTCGCCATACTCGATGCCGTTGTGCACCATCTTGACATAGTGGCCCGACCCACCTGGGCCAATGTAGGTCACACAGGGGCCGTCGCTCACCTGGGCCGCAATCTTTGTCACAATTGGCTCAATCGCTTCGTAGGCAGCGCGGGTGCCGCCCGGCATGAGGCTAGGTCCGTTCAGCGCCCCTTCTTCGCCGCCGCTGACGCCCATGCCAATAAACCGCAGCCCGGTAGATTCTAGCTCTTTGACGCGGCGCTCCGTGTCTTCATAGAGCGAATTACCGCCGTCGATAATCATGTCGCCATCGTCTAGCAGCGGCTTCAGCTGACCAATGACCGCATCGACTGGGCTACCGGCTTTGACCATGACTAAGATGCGTCGCGGGCGCTCTAGCGCCCCAACAAACTCTTCAAGCGAGTAGGCCGCTACCGCATTCTTTCCCTGGGCTCGATTCGCCATGAAGGCTTCTGTCTTCTCAGGCGAACGATTGTAGACAGCAATTGGGAAACCATTACGCTCAACGTTGAGCGCGATGTTCTCCCCCATAACTGCTAGACCAATTACACCAAAACTCTGTGCCATAAGCTTATTTACTGGAAACGCTGCTAATTTATCGTTTCCAGCGTAGACAAGTTTTTTGGAATGAGGGTCTATCAATAGGATTTCTTTAAGACCCGCCAGCTGAATTTACTCAGCTGAGCCCGATTCGGTATCTTCTAATACCTTTCAGACAGGCTGGCCTCGATGAACCTCTCCCAGACCTCGTTCGGCGTCCAAATCTGGGCCATTAGCGCCCTTGCCTCAGCGTCGGGTCGGCCTAGCCGCAGCCGGCTGTAGAGATACATCATGGTCGAAACGCGCATATTCATGGCGCAGTGCACCCAGACCTTGAGATCGCGCTGCCTGGCCTCGTCTAAGGTGGCAAATAGCGCGGCCAGATTCTCAGCCGTCGGGTTTTCCCACACCACGGGAATATGCTGATAGGCCATCCCTTGCTTACGGACAATCTCTGGCTCAGCCGGCAGCCAGCTGTTGGAGCTCGGCATAGCAAGGTTGATCACCTGCTCATAGCCTGCTGCCTTGATGTCGGCGAACTGCTCAGCGCTCGGCTGCCCGGAGGTGGCAACCTGCGAGTTGAGCGGTAGATAGTTGCAAATATCCGTCAGTGCCATAGGCTATATTTAACCTTCAAGCTTCAAGACCTAATTTATCTAAAACTCAGGGAGTTGCGTCAATGGCAGAGCCGCCGCGTCAGCTCAGCAAGCAGGAACTGCAGGAATGGCAGGCT
>JAAHIA010000127.1 GCA_010671975.1 Leptolyngbya sp. SIO4C1
TAAACTGCTCCTGCAGCTCTTGGATGACAGCCTCTGTGACGTAGGGGGCCTGACTCGACCCAAAAGAAGTGATCTTACCGAGCTTGAGCGGCTGAACCTTAGCAGCCTGCTCTTCTTCAGGCGTGATCCATCGCAGCTGCCGCATCCGCGCGAGGACAAGCGCCTGACGCTCTTTGGCAAGCTTATAGTCTACGAAAGGGCTAAAGCCTTCTGGAGCCTGAATCAGGCCGGCCATCATCGCCGATTCGCCCAGAGTCAACTCTTTGGCAGACTTATTAAAATAGCTTTGCGCCGCTGTCTCCGCGCCGTAGGTGTTGTGCCCCCAGTACACCTGATTGAGGTAGAGCTCTAAAATTTCGTTCTTTTCAAAAATTTGCTCAATTCGCAGCGAGAGGACGGCTTCTACGACCTTACGGCTGATGGCCTGCTCAGGCGTCAAAAACAGGTTTTTGACCAGCTGCATGGTAATGGTCGACCCGCCCTGCACGGTACCGCCGGCCTGCAGGTTAGCTAGCACGGCTCGGCCGATGCCGGTGGGATTGATGCCCTCGTGAGTATAGAAGCTGCTGTCTTCAATTGCCAGCACCGCCCGCTTCAAGTGAGGAGAAATCTCGTTGAGGCCGATGACTTCGCGGTTGGCCTCGTCGTGCATGCTGTCGAGCAGCGTGCCATCAATGTCATAGATGTAGCTGGTCTCTGAAGGAATGTAGTTTCGCAGCACGCGCACGTCCGGCAGATTGCGAAAGCTAATGGCGAGGCCCACTAGCCCGCCAGCAAGCATGGCGCTTGTCAGCATGGTGACCGACAGCAGCGTTGCACCGCTAATTTGCAGCACGTCTTGAATATGCTGCAGAATTTCTGGCGCTTTCGTGAGCTGCAGCTGCGATCGCCTTGGCGCTGACTGGTCACTGCTGGATTGACGAATCGTGTTAAATGCCACTGTCGGGTTACGTCCTTGTTAAACTGAGATGGGCTTTCAAAGAGTCTTGAAATTATATAGATTGAACCGTGTATCGCAACTCTACACTTTAGAAGAAATTACTGGGCACCACTGCTAAGACAACAGCGGCGTTGCCCTATAGATGCCTACAGACTACCCACAATAGTTTCAGAACAAGCTTTGAGTAAATGATTTGAGCTGGCTGAGCTGCGATCGCAAGACTGAGCGCAAACTTTCAACCAATTCTGAGGCTGAGTGGGTCAAATTTACTCGTACTATAGATGATCTCCGCCAAATGTCCAGAGATTTTTGCAAACTTCTGCAATATTGGCAACCCAGAGCCTGTTTAAATTTTGTTTTGATGCGAAGAACCCAGCAATGACAGTGGCTGCGAATATTTCATCCGATCCAAACCTGCAGTGGATTTACCGAGGCGTTACCGAAGTCTTTCCGGATCAGCCTGAGGCTAAGAGCCCAGACGAGAACCTGCTTGAGCGACTGCGCCAGACCGAGCGGCCGCTGCGCGTCAAGCTCGGCATTGACCCAACCGGGGCGGAAATTCACGTCGGCCATAGCATTCCGGTGCGAAAGCTGCGCGCCTTTCAAGACGCCGGGCATACGGCCGTGCTGATTATCGGCGACTTTACCGCGCGGATTGGCGACCCCACCGGCAAATCGGAAGTGCGCAAGCAGCTGAGCGCAGCTGAAGTCAAAGCCAACGCAGAAACTTATTTAGAGCAGGTGCGGCCCATTCTAGACTTTGATACGCCAGGTCGCTTAGAGATTCGCTATAACTCGGAATGGCTCTCGGGACTAGACCTCAGCCAGATACTAGCGCTGCTTGGCACCATGACGGTAGGGCAAATGCTCGCCAAAGAAGGTTTTGCCAATCGCTATGAGCAGGGCAGCCCGGTTTACCTGCATGAATTTCTCTATCCGCTGATGCAGGGCTACGATTCGGTCGCGGTTGAGTCTGATATTGAGCTAGGCGGCACCGATCAAAAGTTCAACATTGCCGTGGGGCGCGATCTGCAGCGGCACTTTGGCCTGCGGCCCCAGTTTGGCATGCTGCTGCCGCTGCTGCTAGGAACAGACGGGGCCCAAAAAATGTCGAAGTCGCTCGGCAACTACGTCGGGCTGCAGGAAGATCCGCTCTCGATGTATTCCAAGCTAGAAAAAGTGCCAGACAGCTTAATTAAGGACTACTTTGAGCTGCTGACGCGGCTGCCGCTAGAGAGCCTGCCGACCAATCCGCGCGACTGCCAAAAGCTGCTGGCGCTAGAGGTGACTGGCCAGTTTCACGGCAAACCGGCAGCTGAACAGGCTCAGCAGGATGCAATCACGCTGGTACAGGGCAACGCCGGTGCAGCCGAAGCGGTGCCAGAGTTTTCGCTAAGCGAGGTAAACTTTCCAGCGAAGCTATTCTACCTGCTTGGGGCCACGCCGCTCTGCAGCGGCAGCAGCGATGCTCGCCGACAAATCCAAGGCGGTGCAGTCAAGCTAGAGGGTGAGAAAATGGGCGATCCAAACCTGACGTTTGACGGACCAGATGCGCTAGAGGGGAAGGTGCTGCAGGTGGGGAAGAAGAAGTTTGTGCGACTGGTGGGGTAGGGGAATTTTGGATTTTGGCGGGTAGCGATGGGGGTAGATAGGTGAGTGAGTGGTTGGAGAGGCGGCCGGAGGAGCGAATTATTGTGCCGCTGGATGTGGCGGATGAGGCCGCTGCGATCGCGATGCTGGATCGGCTGCCGCAGGTGACCTTTTGGAAGGTGGGGCTAGAGCTGTTTGTCAGCTGCGGGCCGGTGATTTTGGAGCGGCTTCAGGCGCGGCAGAAGCGGATTTTTCTCGATCTTAAATTTCACGACATTCCGAATACGATGGCGGGAGCCTGTCGATCGGCAGCGCGCTACGGCGTGGATTTGATTACGGTGCATGCGCCAGCGGGAAAGGCGGCACTAGCAGCGGCGCAGCAGGCGGCAGTGGTGGGGGCACAGGCGGCCGGTGTTAGCCCGCCTAGCTTGATTGCGGTGACGCTGCTGACCAGCATCAGCTCGAGGACGCTGGCGTTTGAGCTGAAGGTGCCGCTAGAGCTGAATGACTATGCGCTGCAGATGGCGCTGCTAGCCCAGGAAAGCGGGCTGAGTGGTGCTGTTTGCTCACCGCAGGAAGCACAGCCGCTGCGGCAGATTTGCGGCGATGAGTTTTTGCTGGTCTGTCCGGGCGTGCGCCCTAGCTGGGCTACCAAGGGCGATCAGCAGCGGGCGATGACGCCAGCCGCTGCGATTCAGGCGGGGGCGAGCTATTTGGTGATTGGTCGCCCGATTACGCAGGCGGCCGATCCGCAGGCGGCCTTTGAAAAAGTTTGCGAAGAGATTGCGGCAGGAGCGAGCACAGCATGAGCCAGCGGGTGGTCAGCGCGATCGCGGCTTTTCTCCTACCTTTGCTGGGTCAGTCAGTCGTGGCTCAGGCCCCGGATGAATCCGCTGAGCCGAGCCGGTCGCTGCAATCGCAAACCGACTGCCCTGAGGATCTAGCTGTCCTGACTCAGCTGCTGCTGCGAGATTTGCCAGGCTACGCCAACCGCGTCCTGCAGCGCGCCCTAGGCGAAGTCCCGGATCCTGAACTAGCGCTGTCTTTAGAACAGTATCGCCCGCCTACCGTACTGATAGCGGGCGAGGCCGAGCGCAAACCAATTGACGTGGCCGAGCAGGTCTATACGACTGATATTTCGGCGATGAACACGACCACTCAGCTCTTTTTTACAACCTTAGAGCGGGAGTATAGCGGCACGCGGTTCAACGACATTCAGCACTTTCACTGGCTATTCTTAGTGCCTAGCGAGACGGGCTGGCGGCTAGCGTTTATGTTCTCTACCATCGATGATACAGAATCGCTGCGGCCTATTTTGCCGCTGCGAGAAAGCAGCGGTGGCAGCATTGGTCAGGCAGTGCAGCTCTGGCTGCGAGACTGCCGCGCCGGGACCGTTCGCTCGCCAGTAGAAGAGTGAGCCCGCGCTCTATTGGTCACTTTCGTCAGCACGAGCCGTTGCTTGCTTATTCTCAGGCGTATTGTCACGGCGAAAATCAGCCTCTGTCTCAGGCACAATTTTGCGCGCATCGGCTTCGGGCTTTGCGGCTGTGTCAATTTCGTCGCTGCCGTTCGTATTTGGCTTCATGGCAATGCTGTCATGGCTTTCGTAACCGCTAGGCATAGGAAAATTCCTCGCTATGTGTCTAATAACAGCTTAGACAAGCCAACTGCCTTTTTTGCCTATCTGCTAGGGTAGCTACCCATCTTCAGAAAGAAGGATTTAGGCAGCCTCTGCGATCGCGCTTTCACCAATGACTTCGCGAATGCGCTGCTCTAACAGGTCTAAATCGAGGCCGCCCTCATCGCGGCAGATGCGGCGCACGGTGCGGTTCACATTGCTCAGATCGAGCAGCAGATCGCTGAGAATGTCCTGCTGCTGCCGTGCCTGGGTGACTTCCGGTGGCTCCTGCACCAGGTCGCGCACAATGGAATCTTCAGCCCGAGAGGCGACAATCGGCGCTTCGCGCTCTTCTAGGTAGACCAGCGTGCGGTGGCCGGGGCCTCGTTCTGCCTCGATTGGCACAACGGCGGTTACCTGATCAGAGCGGACATATTTGCCATAGCCGAGGTGAACTAGGGCATGAGGTTTAACGTTCATAGTTGCTACGAGGCTTGCTATAGGCTTGCTATCAAACAGGGCTTACCTCTCTATTTTGACAAATTCTAAAATAACTTGAAGTGCTTGCCATGAGGGGAGTTTACTACTTTTTTGTAGGGGGTTTCCCACTGCATTTAGGATTTTTAGAAGTACGGGCTAAGGAGCGTAGCTTGCATAATGGTAGCTAAGCGCCCGATGAAGAACTTTTAATATGGAAGCTTTTTCTCAGCCAGCGGCTCATAGCCTGTATGAAACTGACTATCTGCAGTGGATAGAGACCACGCTAGCAAAGCTGCGTCAGCAGAAGTATGCGCAGGTAGACTGGGCCAATTTGATTGAAGAAATCGAAGATATGGGCAAGCGAGAGCGCCGCAGCTTGGAGAGTAACTTGGTAATCTTGCTGCTGCACTTACTCAAATGGCAGTATCAGCCAACACTTAGAAGCGGCAGCTGGGCTGGGAGCATTTTTGAGCATCGTAGACGAATTAGGAAGGCGCTGCAGACTTCTCCTAGCCTTGAGTTCTATCTCAACGAAGTTTTTACTGAAGCCTATGGGGATGCGCTTAAGCAGGCAGCGGCTGAGACAGGACTGTCTCGTGAAAGGTTTCCTTCGGACTGCCCCTACCAGCTCACGCAGGTGATGGACGAAGATTTTCTGCCTGAGCTGTGAAGCTTAAGCGAAAAGTTTGTAGCGAAACTTGTAAGTTGAGCGCGCCGTCAATAACGTTGCCGGTGCTATAGACTTTGCGATCGCACATCGACTGATAAACCGCAATAGACGCCAAGACTGGGTCAACCAGCCAGCAAGATTGAATGCCTATGGCAAAAAAGTAGCTAGCTGTTCTATTCCTGTTTGAACCATAGGGCTACGCTGCGTCCCGATACACTGCCCAACATATCGATGGTAGCAAAGCCCTAGCTGTCGGTTAGCTCATCTAGCTTCTTGCGCACCGCTTGAATATCTTGCCACATCAGCCATTTGGGTTTGCCGGCCTCGCGTGACGGGTTGCGCAGCAGATAGGCGGGGTGAAAAATGGCCATGCAGTAGCGGCCTTCCCATTCCATCCACTGACCGCGTACTTTGGTGATGCCTTCTTTGACATCTAGCAGGCCTTTCATCGCGGTTGACCCAGTCAGTAAGATAATTTTGGGATCGACCAGGCGGATTTGCTCTAGCAGGTAAGGCTTGCAGGCAGCCACTTCATCGGCAGCCGGGTTGCGATTGCCAGGCGGACGGCATTTGACCACGTTGCAGATATAGACATCTTTTTCAGAATCTAGCCGCACAGAGGCCAAGATTTTTTCTAACAGCTGCCCTGATTTGCCCACAAACGGCAGCCCTTGCTCATCCTCCTGCTGCCCCGGGCCTTCGCCAATGATCATGATTGGCGCGGTGCGGCTGCCGCGACTGACCACAACATTAGTGCGCCCCTCAGCGAGGCCACAGCGCTGACAGCCTTTGCAATGCGCTGTCAGCTGATCAAGGCTGTCGTAGGTGCCCGGCGGAATCCGTATTTTGGCGCTAGTTGGAATCAGCTCAAACTCATCGGGGCTGAGCTCGCTGCTGACCTCGGCGGCACCAAATAGGCTAATTTGCTCTTGAGACATAGTTCCCGGGGGGCATCTGCACAAAGTTTTATTTTAGAAGCAAACGGGAAGGCGCTCTATCTGTTGAAAGGCTCAGTTCTTGAGAATTTGCTGATACGCCGTTAGGGTTTGAGCGGCGATCGCATCCCAACTGTAGTGCTCGACCGCGTATTGCTTGGCGTTCTCTCCGCGCCGCTGCCGCTCTGCTGGATGATTGAGCGCCGCTGCCAGCGCCCGGGCGAGCGGCGCAGCGGCGCAGGGTACCACCCAGCCAGATTCGCTCGCCTGAATATTGGGCGCAATATGCACCTGGTCAGAAATCACCACGGGCTTACCAGCCATCATAGCCTCGGCCACGGCAATGCCAAAGTTTTCATAATATGAGGGCAGCACAAACAGGTCGGCAGCCTGCAGCAGCTGGGCTTTGAGCTCGCCAGAAACAAAGCCGGTCAAGGTAGTATGCTCGGCCAGCGGCGAAGCTTCAATTTGGGCTGCGATCGCGCGCTCATAGTCGCGATCTTGCGGGTTGGCTCCGCAGAGAATGAAATGGAAGGGCGTTTGCTGCTGTTCTAGCGCCGGCAGCAGCAGGTCAAAGCCTTTTTTGGGGTCAATGCGCGACATGAACAGAACAATCGGCAGGTTTTCTGCAATGCCGAAGTGCTGGCGTACCTGCTGAGCGGCCTGTGCGTCTGACTGGCTAAACGGCGGCAGCGAGACGCCCAGCGGCATCACCAGGTCACGCGTGGTTAGCCCAAAGCGCTCTGAGACTTTGGCTTCTTGCGGGCTAGTAAAGTGAATGGCAGCGGCCCCAGCCAGGTTAGCACGCTCAAACAGCGATACGTAAAGCTGCTTAAAGCGTCGCTTTTTTTGTAAATCGGCCGGGTCGAGCGTGCCCAGCGGACGCATCAGGTAGGGCAGCGCCTGCTGACGGGCGATCGCCGCCGCCGCCGTACTTACGGGTGAAAACAGGGCGTGAATGTGAGCAATGTCGTAGTTTTGCGCGTTTTGACGCAGCCAGCTGAGCAGCCCGAGAGAAAATTTATAGCGGCGAAAGGGGGAGCAGCGAAAGTAGATGACGGTGTAGCCATCTTCGGCAACGGGCTGAGCCAAAGGCACATCCAGCGGCGGCTGGTCAATATCGCCGTTGGAATCGGTGGTGAGAACGGTGACGTTAGCGCCCTGACGAGCCTGAGCAGCGCTAAGGCCGCGCACCATTTGACTAGGACCACCGTAGATTAAGGAAATAGACGGGACGATTTGCAGAATATTCAAGGAGGTTGACATAGAGGGTTAGAGCTGCGGCTAGAGGGATGGTAGGGACAGGTGCGGCGGCGTAGCCAATGCTTAGCGGCCGATCACCTCCTTGTCATAGCCTTGTTGCTCGCTATTGGTCAATTATTCAAAGCAGGCTCAGCTGCTCTACGTCAGATCGAACGGCTGGTTTCTGTCGCCGCCGTCTTTGCCTAACCGGCGGAATATTCACATGGGCAACAAACCAGGTGCGCAGGGCTTTTGCCTGCTGCGGGTCTAGGCGGTCGAGAGCGAGCGCGGCGGGGAATAGCGCCTCAGCCGTAGGAGCAACCCAGCTGGTGTCGCTGGGATAGCGCTCGGCCCCAAAGGGAGTAAGGTCGCTAGGCAGCCGGCCTAAGTAGGGCACAATGTTGCGCGTATTTAAGAACTTGGCGCGCTGCTGCTCTAGCTGCTTGACGCGACGCTGGCGGGCTTGGCGATAGTTCAAGATAGGGGCAGGATAGCCTTTGACAGGGGGCGGGCTGCCGAGCTGCTCAGGGGGAAGGTGGGTCAGCTCTGGAAGCCAGCGTTTGATGAAGTCGCCCTCTGGGTCGCAGCGGTCGACGGCGGTTTGCCCGGGATTGTAGATGCGGGTCCAGGTTTTGTCGATGCAGTGGGTGACGCCAGCCTGCATGGCCCACTGATAGTGGTCAATCGGGCAGTCACCGTCAATCAGGTGCCGCATGAAGTGCAGCGCGCCGTAGCGCCAGTCCATGCCAAGCAGATTGCTCAGAAAGCTGGCATAGATAGCGCGCGAGCGAAAATTGAGAGCCAAGTAGCCGCCGGTAGCCTGCAGGCAGCGCGCCGCCGCATCCACAATCGGAAACCCGGTTTCACCGATCTGCCAAGCCCGATAGAGGGCTTCGTCAAATGCCCAGCCGTCTTCATCGAACACCTGATATAGCGAGCCTAGCTCTAGCTGGGGCAAATAGCGAAATCGCTGGGTAAAGCCGCTGCCCCAGCGCAGCCGCGATACCAGCTGCCGGTGGCTGCGCTGCACGCGCCGATCGCCCGCGTCGCTGGCTTGCCAAACGGTCTGAACACATTCACGCACGGAGATAGCGCCAAACTTGATGTGCGGACTCAGCCCGGTCGTCGCTTCTGCTCCCGGATAAGACAGCTGCCAGTAGTAGCGGTCGGCCTTTTCGTCTAAAAAGGTCTGTAGCAGCTGCCGCGCAGCAGCAGTCCCACCCTTGGGAATGAGTTTGCCATCAGCCGTGTGGCCTAAGCGCTGCAGATCCGGCAGGGGTTCGCTAGCGATCGCAGCTGGCACAGCTATCTGAGTTGGCGTCGGCACCGGTGCTGCCATCATTTCCTGGTACCACCACCGGCGATAATCAGGATAGGCGATCAAATCGGTCCGGCTGGCTGAGGGCTCAAACCAGCGAATTTTCATCTGCCGCGCCGATAGCGCTCGATTCAGCCGCGCATCGCGCACTCGCCCATAAATGCGCTCGCAGTCGGTGTAGCTGTAGATTCCCTCTGCCTGCGTTTCTTCTACTAGCTGCGGCAGTACCTCAACCGGGTTGCCAAACCGCAGAATTAGGCGTCCGCCAAGCTGCCTGAGGTCAGCATCCAATGAGGCTAAGCAGTCTAGCAAAAAAGCAACGCGAGCCGCGCCTGTCTCAGGATGATGCAGCAGCGCTCGATCCAACACGAACACCGGCACGACCTGGCCGCGCCGGGCAGCGCGATAGAGCGGCTCGTGATCGCAGATTCTTAAGTCTCGTCGCAGCCAAACAATGGTACGATTCATCGCGGACTCGACTGAGCTACAGCTTAAATTTTAAAGGGATTTTTATAGCTGTCATCGCCCTGACCCCGATCGGCTTACCGTACTCGACGTTAACGCTGTGAGCCAGCCCGAACTACTGTGGGTCTGACGGCTGGTCTGATGCGCCAATATAGTTCAATTGTACTATACTAGAAGGCGTTGGTCTGGCGATCGCCTAGCCCGCTACTAATTTGGGAGCTTGTATGACGCACTATCAATCTCGACTCTCGAAAACTGCATCACCCCGGCCTCGCCGGCTGCAGCGTCGGCCGCGAACTCAGGCAAAAGCCTGGCTGGCAGGCGGCTCGATGGTAGCCCTGGCTGCGATTGCGCTCATTCCCGATCGGGTGACGTCTCAGCAGGCGGCCCAGGCTGCCGTTTGCCAAACAGTGATTCAGGCGGATGCGCGCCTTTCGCGCGAGCAGCTCTCACGGCTGCTATCGGTGCCGCAAAGCTCCTCCAAAGAGGCCATCAGCCGCATCACCGATCAGCCATACTGCGTGCTGAAAGCAGCCGAACCGAACCAGCAGCGCGAGGCCTATCCGCTGGCGTTCGATCCAAAAACCTGGCTAGTCATCCAGTATGAGCAAGAGAGCTACAGCGGCTATGATTTTATCTTCAAGCCCTAGCCTTTGGCTGCAGGCTTTCACGGTTAGGCTTTCACGGTTAGGTTTTCATAGCAGCGAAGCCCGGCCCAACGGGCTGCTCAGCAGCGTCAGCGCTTCATCCGCTGAAACCGGCTCATGAAAAAAGTAGCCCTGCCCATATTCACAGCCTAGACTGCACAGCTGCTGCAGCTGGATTTCGGTTTCGATGCCTTCAGCAATCACCTGCAGTCCCATCGTGTGAGCGATGTTAACAATCAGCGGCACAATGCCTAGGCTCTTAGCGCAGGCAGTAATCGGCTGCACAAACGAGCGATCGACTTTGAGAAAATTAACTGGCAGCGTATGCAGGTAGCTGAGCGAAGAATAGCCGGTGCCAAAGTCATCAATGCTGAGCTGAATCTGCTGCAGCCGCAGCGCTCTTAGCACATCATCAACAAACGTACAGTTGTCGATGATAGTACTCTCCGTTAGCTCTAACCGCAGACTGTTGGGATAAAGCCCCGTATCGTGAACGATCTGACTGACGGTATTGACCACGTCTGGCTGCTGCAGCTGCTGAGTCGAAAGGTTGACGCTGAGCGTAAAGTCTGAGTTGACTAGCTGCAGCCGCTGCCATTCGGCTAGCGCTCGGCAGGCCTGCCACAAAACCTGTTCGCCAATATCGTTAATTAGCCCAATCTCTTCTGAAAAAGGAATAAATCGCGCTGGCAGCACGAAGCCTTCGGTCGGATGCCACCAGCGAACCAGTGCCTCAAACCCAACTAGCCGCTGTCGTCGCAAGTTGAGAATCGGCTGGTAGTAGACCTTAAACTCTTTCCGCGCTAGCGCCGCTCTCAGGTCGGTGTCTAGCTGTAAAAGCTGCACAGCTCGGTTGTGCATCGAAGATTCAAACCAGCGATACTGGCCCTTGCCAGAAGCTTTGGCACGATACATCGCAGCGTCTGCATCTCGCAGAATGTATTCGGCATTGTCGTAGCAGGGACTGCCCCAAACGAGGCCAATGCTGGCATTGATATAGACGCTGCGGCCAGACAGCGTAAAGGGGTTGGATAGATGAGCGAGTACGGTTTCAGCTATCTGCCTGACGGCTTCTGAGTCAGCCACCTGGGTGATGAGCAGGGCAAACTCGTCGCCGCCAAACCGGGCCAATGCGGTTACTTGAGCAGCGTAGGTCTGCTGTATGGCTCGCAGCCGATCGGCAACTGCAGTCAGCAGCTGATCGCCTTTAGAATGCCCTAGCGAATCGTTGATCATTTTGAAGCGATCGCAGTCTAGAAAGAGCACGGCAAAGCGATAGTTAGCGTGCGATCGCGCCTGAGCTAGCGCCTGAGCTAAGCAATCTGGAAACGCAATGCGATTAGGCAGTCGGGTTAGCTGATCCTGCAGCGCCATTTCCAACAGCCGCGCGTGAGCCAGTTCGAGCTGTGGCATTCTGT